>JAKBCH010000011.1 GCA_021808055.1 Pseudomonadota bacterium
GCGTGCTGCGCGGCCGCGAGTTTTTGATGAAGGATGCTTATTCCTTTGATCTGGACCGCGAAGGCGCTGTGGTGGCTTACAAGAAAATGATGCTGGCCTATATGCGCACCTTCCAGCGCATCGGCATCACCGCCATTCCCATGCGCGCCGATACCGGGCAGATCGGCGGCGATCTCTCCCATGAATTCCACATCCTCGCCCCCACGGGTGAATCTGGTGTGTTCTACGATGCCGCCTTCGAGGCGGGAGATGCGATGGCCGCCACGGATATCGAGGCGTTTTACGAGCAGATGACCACCATCTACGCCGCGACGGACGAGAAGCACGACCTTGCCGCCTGGGACAAAATCCCGGCCGAGCGCAAGCGCGAGGGCAGAGGCATCGAGGTCGGTCAAATTTTCTATTTCGGCACCAAATATTCGCAGGCGATGAATTTCGCCGTCACCGGCCCTGATGGCCAGAAATTCTTCCCCGAAATGGGATCTTACGGCATCGGCGTCTCCCGCCTCGTTGGTGCCATCATCGAGGCGAAGCACGACGAAGCTGGCATCATCTGGCCGGATGCCATTGCACCCTTCAAAGCCGCCATCCTTAATCTGCGCCAGGGCGACGCCACCACGGACGCGCTGTGCGAGACAATCTACGCCAGCTTCGGCAACGATGCGCTTTACGACGACCGCGAGGAGCGCGCGGGTGCGAAATTCGCCGAGGCTGATCTGCTCGGCCACCCGTGGCAGATCATCATCGGCCCGCGCGGTGCCGCCAACGGCATGGTGGAGCTGAAGCGCCGCGCCACCGGCGAGCGATTCGAACTTCCCGTCGAGGAAGCCCTGGCCAAGGTGCGCGGTTGATGTTCAACGCCTTCGAGCGCAAGATCGCGGCGCGTTATCTGCGTGCCCGACGTGGCGAACGTTTCGTCTCCGTCATCGCTGTTTTTTCGCTCATTGGCATCGCGTTGGGTGTAGCGACACTTATTATCGTGATGAGTGTGATGAACGGCTTCCGCCAGGAATTGCTGAGCCAGATTCTGGGGCTTAATGGCGATATCGGCGTATATGGCGTCAGTGCGCCTTTGAGTAATTACGACGCGATGGCCGCCAAAATCAGAACCATCCCCGGCGTAACAGGTGCTTTTCCCATCTCGCAGGGTGAGGTGCTGATGTCCGGTCCGCAAGGTGGTGCCACGGGAGGCATTGCGCGCGGCATCACCCCGGAAGGGCTGGTGCAGCTTCCCACCGTCTCAAACCATGTCATTTCTGGCAGCCTGGCAGACCTTACCGGCGGTGATACCATCGCCATCGGCGGGGCTTTGGCGCAGCAATTCAACGTCTCCGTCGGCTCGCAAATATCGCTGATTCTGCCTCAGGGAAAAACCACGATCATCGGCACTATCCCGTCCGTCGAATCCTTCCGGGTGGTGGCGATATTCGAAACCGGTATGCAGCAATATGATTCGAGTTTTGTATTCCTGCCGCTTGGTGCCGCACAAACCTTGTTTCAACAAACCGGCGCCGCCTCGCAGATCCAGGTTTTCGTGAAAGACCCGGACCATGATGACGCGGTGAAGCAGGATATTCTGAACGCGTTTCCAGGCCAGGGCTTGAACATTCAGGATTGGAAGCAGAATAACGATAGCTTCCTCGCCGCCGTTACGGTGGAGCGGAACGTGATGTTTCTTATCCTTACCCTCATCATTGTTGTCGCGGCCTTCAACGTCATCTCCTCGCTGATCATGATGGTGAAGGACAAAGCGAAGGACATCGCGATTCTACGCACCATGGGGGCGAGTTCCGGTTCCATTCTGCGGATTTTCCTGATGGCGGGCGCATCCGTCGGTGTGCTCGGCACGCTTATCGGCTTCGTGCTGGGGGTTTTGTTTTGCCAGCACATTAACCAGATCCGGCTGTTCATCCAGCACATCACCGACCAGCAGCTTTTCAACCCCACCATCTATTACCTGGAATCCTTACCTGCCCAGCTTGATTGGCGGGAAGTGACGGAAGTGATCGTCATGTCGCTCGTACTCTCCGTGCTGGCCACAATTTATCCTAGCTGGCGGGCGGCAAAGATCGACCCGGTGGAGACCTTGCGCAGTGAGTGATGATCTACTCTCCATGAAAGCCATCGGCCGGACCTATAAATCCGGTGAGGCCGCGTTAACGGTGCTCAACGGCGCGGAGCTTACCCTCGCGCGCGGCGAGATTGTGGCGCTTGTGGCACCATCTGGTGCTGGCAAGTCAACACTGCTGCATCTGGCCGGGCTTCTGGAAAAGCCGGATGCAGGCAGCGTGATCATAGATGGCCAGAATACGGGCGCGCTGAACGATGCCGCCCGCACCGCCTTGCGCCTGAAGCATGTTGGTTTTGTTTATCAGTTTCATCATCTTCTGGCGGAATTTACCGCGCTTGAAAACATCTCCATTCCGCAGATGGTCGCGGGCGTGCCGCAGGCGGATGCCAATAAACGCTCCATGGAATTGCTGGAGAAATTTGGCCTCGGCCCGCGTGCCTCGCATCTGCCGGGCAAGCTTTCCGGGGGTGAAAAGCAGCGCGTGGCCATTGCCAGGGCGCTCGCCAATCATCCCTCACTTTTGCTGGCGGATGAGCCGACGGGAAATCTTGATGTCGCCACCTCCAACATTGTGTTCGAGGAATTGTTGCGCGTGGTGCGCAGCGAAAACACCGCGGCACTCATCGCCACCCATAACCCGGACCTTGCGGCGCGGATGGACCGGCAGATAAGCTTGCGCGATGGGCGGTTAGTTTAAGATTGTACGGCGCTGGGTGGCAGGCTTATGCCCGCTGCCCGTAATGCTTTCGCGGCACCGGGGTGAAAGCTGATGCCCGCCTCGTAAACCGGCTGTAAGGGCGTTGAGTACGCCGCAGCCTGCACCGCCGCCGCCAGCAAAGCCCGGTTTTTTAACGCCGCCGTTGTAATCGCCTGCGTTAGACCGTCTGGCAGCGCCGCCGCGCCGACAGCGATGTTCAGCGTACCCACGCTGCCCACATCAACATTCTGGCCGGGAAAAGTATTGGCTGGCAGCACCATGCGCGTGAGGCCCGGCACCGCATTGGCCGCTTGCGCGGCTTGCGCCAGGGAGAAACCGATTAACCGTAATTGCTGCCCCATGGCGGCGGCGGTGAGGGGGGCAAGGGTGGCGCGCCGATGAAGGCGCAGGCGGCCAGTTTGCCATCCAACATCTTTTTCATTTGTTGGCCGTAATCGCTGGTTTCCACGCGGCTGGGGCGCACGCCCACGCTGGCGAGAATGGCCGGAACCGCGGCCGCACCACTTGCGCCATCAGGCCCGACGCCGATCTCCTGGCCATCCAACGCCGCCAAATTTGAAATGCCGGCATGGGTGGAGACGATTTGCAGCACGGAAGGATAAGCTGGAAACAACGCGCGGAAATTCTCCAGCTTTGTCCCCGCGGTCCAGCCGCCCGTGCCCGCCCGCGCCTGTGCCGCCACGGTTATGCTGGAGAGGCCAAGCTGTGCCGCGCCCTCCTCAATCAACAACAGATTGGCGCTGGAGCCGCCGGTGGCGCGGTAGGCGATGTCCACCTCGGTGGCGTTTTTAATAAGTTGCCCCCAGGCTGGCCCGAATATGGCAAAGGCACCGCCTGGCCGCCCCGTGCCCATTATTAATGCGCCGGGCCAGGGCGATTGCGCAGCGCGCCCCGCGCCTGCCAGCGCCAGCCCGAACCCACCGCCCAGCAATGCCCGCCGTGCCAGCCTCATAGCAGGCTCCGGCAGCGTTCGAGGGCAGCGATCAGTGCTTTCCGCACACCTGCTTCCAGCGCCGAATGCCCGGCATCCGGCACCAGGGTCAGGCGGGCTTGCCTCCAGGCAGCGGCCAGCTCGAAGCCGGATTGCGCCGGGCAGATCATGTCGTAGCGTCCTTGTATAATTTCGCCGGGAATCTCCCGCAGCGTCTCCATATGCGCCAGCAGCCCGCCGGGCGGCAGGAACAAACCGTGCCGAAAATAATGCGCCTCGATCCGGGCCAGGCCGATGGCAGTGCGGTCTTGCGCGAAAGCGTTGACAGCCTCGGTGCTCGGCAACAGGGTGGAGCAGGAGCCTTCATAAACGCTCCATGCCCGGGCCGCTTCGGCCTGAATCATGGGGTCGGGATCGGTGAGGCGCTTGAAATAACCGTTTAGCAGGTCTTGGCGTTCCCCAGGCGGCAGAAACGCCGCAAATGCCGCATGGGCATCGGGGAATACACGCTGCAAGCCGTACAGGAACCACTCCACCTCATGCGCGCGCCCAAGGAATATGCCGCGCAAAACCGCCCCGGCCACGTGCTCAGGGTGCGCCTGGGCATAGGCCAAGGCCAGCGTAGAGCCCCAGGAGCCGCCAAACAGCACCATGCGCTCGATGCCCATGAACTGGCGCAGCGTCTCGATATCCTGGATCAATTGCGGGGTGTTGTTGTTCTCCAGCCCGCCCAGCGGGCGGGAGCGCCCGGCCCCGCGCTGATCGAAAATAATTACCCGCCAGATGCTGGGGTCGAAGAACCGCCGATGCACCGCACCCGCACCAGCCCCCGGCCCGCCATGCAGGAACAGCACCGGCTTGCCCGCCGGGTTGCCCACCTGCTCCCAATACATCACATGTCCGTCGCTAAGGGGCAGATACCCGGTCTCATACGGCCCGATTTCTGGGAACAAATCGCCGCGGGGCATGTTATCGCTCCAGCGCCTGTGCCAGCGTGGCCGTCACGCGTTTGGCTTGTTCATCGGTCAGGTCTGGGTGAATCGGCAATGCCAGCACACGAGCACCCAGGCTCTCCGCCACAGGCAGGGGCACGCCGTCATGCGCCGCCTTATAAGCAGGCTGCTGGTGCAAGGCGCGGGGATAATACACCGCATGGCCGATATTGGCCGCGGCCAGGGCAGCCTTGGCGGCATCCCGCGTGGCCTCATCCGGCAGCAGCACGGAATAAACCGCCCATGCGCTTTGCGTGCCCGGCATACGCAAGGGGGTTTCCAGCACATCTTTCAGCGCGGCATCATAGATGCGGGCAATTTCCTCGCGCCTGGCAATCTCGCCCTCGAAAACCTCCAACTTGGCCAGCAACACGGCGGCCTGTATCGTATCCAGCCTTCCGTTCATGCCGGTTCGCAGAACTTCGTAGCGCGTCGTGCCCTCGCCATGGGTGCGCAATGAGCGGTAAAGCGCCGCGCGCGCGGCGGATTCGGTAAACAGCGCCCCGCCATCGCCATAAGCGCCCAGCGGTTTGGAGGGGAAGAAGCTGGTGGCCGTGGCATCCGCCGCTTTGCCCAAGCGCACGCCATCCTGCGCGGCGCCAAAGCTCTGCGCGCAATCATCCAGCGTGAACAAGCCTTCACGCGCGGCAATGGCGCTGATGCCAGCCCAATCCGCCGGCTGCCCAAACAAATCCACACCAATGATGGCACGCGGGTTTAATTTTCCTGCACGCTTCACGGTCTCGATGCGCTCTTGCAGGCTGGCAAGGTCGATCTGAAAGCTGCGCGGATCGACATCCACGAATACCGGCGTGGCCCCCAGCAGCAGCGGCACCTCGGCGGTGGCGGTGTAGGTGAAGGCAGGTAAAAACACCGCGTCCCCACGCCCGATGCCTTCCGCCATCAGCGCGATCTGTAGCGCATCTGTACCGGAACTCACGCTTACGCAATGGGCGGCGCCGCAAAAGGCGGCGAGCTTGCCTTCCAGCTCCAAAACCTCGGGCCCCAGAATATATTGCCCATGCGCCAGCACCGCATCCAGCCGCTCCCTCAAGCCTTGCCCCAGCCGCGCCTGCTGCGCTTTGAGGTCCAGAAACGGAATCGGCGGAAAGTTTTGTGCGTTCATGGGGTGGCAGACTACTCTGCCGCGCGCGGCACGGCGAGACCCGACGGGCTTAAAAATTCAGGCACCATTTTGTGCAGCAAGGCCACGGCGCGGGCCTCGTCTCCTTCGGAGGCCGCGGCGGTTAGTTCCGCCATGGCAGCGTTCACCGCTTCAAGGTTCACAAGCCTGGGTGTGGCCATCAGCAATCCCTCATGCTCTGTCGGCAAGGGCTGCTCAGCCCCGTGAAAAAGTTCCTCGAACAGCTTTTCTCCTGGGCGCAGGCCGGTAAATTTGATTTCGATATCCTCATCGGGCTTCAGCCCCGCCAGGCGGATCATTTGCCGCGCGAGGTCAACAATTTTTACCGGCTCGCCCATATCCAGCACAAAAATGCCGCCATCCGGAATGGCTTCCTCCCCGCTGCCTGCGGCAGAAGCCTGCAACACCAGCCCCACGGCTTCACGCACGGTCATGAAATAACGTTGCATCTCGGGGTCGGTCACTGTGAGTGGTCCGCCCTGGGCGAGCTGGCGGCGGAACAGCGGCACAACCGAGCCCGTAGAACCCAGCACATTGCCAAACCGCACCGTTACGCAACGCATTCCATGGCCATCATGCCGCGCCGTCACGTCAAGCGCCTGGGCGTACATTTCCGCGAGGCGCTTGGAAGCCCCCATAACCGAGCTTGGGTTCACCGCCTTGTCGGTCGAGATCAGCACCATCAGCTTCGCCCCGGCGGCAGCAGCGGCATCTGCCACCACACGGGTACCCAGCGCGTTGGTGCGCAACCCTTCCAGCCGGTTTGCCTCTACAATCGGCACATGCTTCAGCGCAGCGGCATGGAACACCAGCTCTGGCTGGAAGGATTGCGTAATGGCCTGGATATGCGCCTCGTTTCGTACATCTGCCACCACTGTCCGGCGCGGCAAAGCCGGGGCTAGTTCCTTAATCTCCAGGTCAATCTGCCAGAGCGCGAACTCTGACGAATCAAGCAGCAGAATTTCTGCAGGGCCAAACCCCGCCAACTGGCGGCACAGCTCTGCGCCGATGCTACCACCCGCCCCAGTCACCATCACCCGTTGCCCCGCGATCAGTGCGGCCATCGCCTCACGGTCCAGCGCCACCTGGCGGCGGTTCAGTAAATCTTCGATGGCGATGGGCTGCAACGTCACTTTCTGGTCCACCGGTGCCAGACGGGTGAGGCTGGGTGCGCGCATCACTCGAATTTGCCGGACCTCAGCCGCGCGCAGCAGCGCTTGTAGCCGACCGCCGGTAAATTGTGGTGTCGTAATAATAAGCAGGTCAGGTTTTTCAGGCAGCCGGTCCAGGATCGCCTCCCCCTGTTCGGTGGAGGTCAGCACATCCAGCCCATGCACGCGCCGGCCAATATGCCGTTCAGATAACCCGATCAGCCCGGTGATGCGGTAAGGCGCATGGGGCTGTTGGGTATGAGCGGAAAGAAACAGCTCGGCATGTTCGCCGTCCCCAACCAACAGGGCGGTTTGCGCGGCGGCATTTTCGCCGCGTTTCTGGCGCAGCAGCCGGTAGAGCAGCTTGGGCACGGTAAGCACCGTCGCCATAACCAATGCGAGGATGACGGGAAATGCAGGCGTGGGCAGCGAAACCCCGGCACCCACCATCAGCAGCGTGAGCATGATGGACGTGACGATGGCCGCAGCCCCCAGCAGCATAAGGTCCCGCAAGGACGCGAACCGCCAATGCAGGCGCGAGAGCCCAAAGGGAATGCCGATCAGCCAGATGGCTCCAGCACCTGCCAGCGGCAATGCGCGAGGTTCTGGGATGGGGGCCGCCGGATTGGCAAGCCAGAAGCTTGCAGCCACGGCCAGCGCCCCCAGGGTGCCGTCAGCCAAAATGTTCAGCGCCATCCGTATGGGCAGGAGCGGGTTTTCGCTATGGCTCATACGTCGCTTATAGCCAGGAAAACGGCAGAAAAAAGATTGGTAGCGGCTTTAGCCGAAATTCAGCCGGTATAAAACAGCCCTTCGACCTCAACAGCGGCATCCAAAGGCAGGGATGCAACGCCGATGGTGGAGCGCGCATGGCGCCCAGCCTCGCCAAACACCGCCACGGCAAGGTCTGATGCGCCGTTCATCACTACAGCATGTTGGGTGAAATCCGGCGTGCAGGAGATAAAGCCGCCCAGGCGCACCACCTTGGAAATGCTGTCCAACCCGCCCGGCAGCGCCGCCTCAATCTGCGCCAGCATATTGATAAGACAGAGCCGTGCCGCGTGCCGGCCTTCTTCAAGCGAGACGGCGGCACCCAGTTTGCCGGTAACAGCCACCTTGCCATCCATGGCGGGCAACTGCCCGCTCACCGTAACCAAATTGCCGGTAATGCTCACCGGAACGTAATTCGCAACGGGTGCCATGGCCTGCGGCAAGGTTATGCCCAGCTCAGCCAGGCGCGCGGAAATGCTCATCGGTCAGCTCACCAGTTTCAAGTTTCGGCGGCGCTCCCGCGGGGCTGGGGCCGGCAGGTCCAGCGGCAGCAGCGGCGCGCGCTCGGCAGCACCCTCGCCCACGCTGTCCGCCTCGTCAATGCTGGCTGGGGCCAGGTTGGTCTGACCGAGATAGTTTACCACCAGGTTGCGGAACACGTAATCCAGCATGGAGGTAGCGGCGGCCACGGCGGGGTCGCCCTCCACCAGCCCGGCGGGGCCGAAGCGGGTGAAAGTGAAGGCCTCCACGTAATCTTCCAGGCTCACTCCGTGTTGCAGCCCGATGCTGACCGATATGGCAAAGGCGTCCATCAACCCCCGGAAAGCCGAACCTTCCTTATGCAGGGCGATGAAGATTTCACCCAGACGGCCATCCTTGTACTCGCCGGTGGAGAGGAACAGCTTGTGCCCGCCCACGGCCACCTTCTGCGTATAACCGCTGCGGCGGGTGGGCAGCATTTCGCGGGCGGAGACGCGGCGGGGTGCTGGCGGAGCGGCGGGGCGCGTGGGCATCACCTTCACCAGGGCGGCCAGGGCATCGTGCATCGCGGCATGGGCGGCAATGCGGGGGATGATGAAAATTTCCTCCCCGCCGAGCATTTGTGCCAGGGCGGCTTCAGTTGTCAGCCCGCGTGCGGCGAGGGATTGCGTGGCCCAATGGGCAAGCTTGCCGTCCTCATTCAGCACCGAAAGGGCAGGGGCGAAGTTAACCTGCTCGGCACCCAGCAGCGCCTCGGTTTCTGGTTCGTTCAAAAACCCCAGCAACGTTTCGTGGCGGCGCTGGCCCAGGCTTGCCGCCTCTTCCTGTGCTGCGATGGCGGCGGGAAGCAGGCCAGGCAGCACGCCGTTTTCCGGTAGTTTCGCGCTAATGATCCGGTGGCCGGGCGCAGCCTCGCGCGCCAGCAGCATCGCGGAGGCGATGTCCGCCTGTGCGCCGATATAGCCCGTCAGCGTCACCGCCAGATCCCGCGCCTCTTGCGAGTCGTAGGCCAGGCCTAGCCGGGCCAGGAGCAGGTTTAAATCCGTAAAGCCCAGCCGCAGCCTGTGCTCGGCGGGGGCGGCGAGGGTTAAGGCTATCACTGCCAACCGTACGTCCTGGCCCAGTGCGGCGATGTTGAAGGCGCCCGCCTCGTCCAGATAAGCGGAGGGGTTGAAGACAAAACCCGGCTGCCCGGCGGCGCGGTTGCGCCATATATTGGCGCTGGGGCTGGCGCGGTGCAGGGCGATAAGATTGTGCAATTCGTGGGCGATGCTCTCGCTCAACCCCGCGGCGGCGGCTCGGGCGGCGATGGGGGCAATCCAGGCCTCGGCGGCCTCGGCAATATGCAGCGCCCGCCTGCCCGGCAGAATGGCGGCCAACGCATCGGCGGCTTTCTGCCCCCAGGCGGCGGGCAGCGTCACCATCATCGCCGGGGCATCGGGGTCGGCGGCGGCATCATGTGCTACCAGTTTAATGCCGTGCCAGGATTTATCAGTTCTGCTTTGTGCCATGCGAGGGAGTTTAGGCCCTGATATGACTCAATAAAAGTGCATGTAGTGTTGAATCTACGTAACGGACACAAAATCCTGTGGATAGCTTGAATTTGCGTCGGTTCAGGGCAGCGCAACATGGAGATGGACCATTTGCCCAGCATCACCTATATCGGGGCCATGAGCACTGCCGCGCAGACACCGGCCGCCAACGGCCCCACGCCCAAGGCCAAGCCTCTTGGCCTCAAAGGGCTTATCAATAACCCGAGCCTTTATTTCCTCACCATGTTCCGGGGCCGCTTTATCGGCCGTGACGATATGGGGAACCAGTATTTTGAGCGCCCGGGCAAACCCCACGCGCGCCGCTGGGTGGTTTATGCCGGGCCGCAAGACCCCTCCGTGGTGCCGCCTGAATGGCACGCCTGGCTGCATCACATTACCGATGCGCCGCTGGTTGCTCCCGCCCGCCCCTGGCAGCGCCCGCACAAGCCGAACCTTACAGGCACGGCGCAGAGCTACCGGCCCGCCGGGCATGATTATAGGGGTGGAAAGCGGGCGGCGGCCTCGGCTGATTACGAATCCTGGACACCGGATCAAACCTGATGGTGCGCCGCGTTCCTGAACTCACAGCCGGCTTTGCCGTTATTGTCATTGCCGGTCTCTTTCTTGCTTATGCGCTGCGCGGGGCAGGCGAGATTAATACCGGCGGTTATCCGCTGCAGGCGCAGTTCGGTTCTATCGGCGCGCTGACCGTGGGAGCAGATGTAAAGATAGGTGGGGTGGTTGTTGGTCATGTCTCCTCGGAGGCGCTCAACCCCACCACCTATGCCGCCATGGTCACGCTGGCGATCAATAAAGGCATTCAGGTGCCGGATGACAGCAGCGCCTCCATCACGTCGGACAGCCTGCTCGGCGGCTCTTATGTCGCCATCTCGCCCGGTGGCTCAAATAATATGCTCAAACCCGACGCCAGCTTCCAGGTGACGCAATCTGCCGTGAATATCGAGGATCTGCTGGGCAAATTCATCTTCTCTATGGGAAGCGGCCCCAGCAAGGCGCAATCTTCCGCCGGTAATGCCCAGCCATCCAACCCCGCGGCACTGCCTCAGTAATGCGCTGGCTACGTCTGGCTTCAGCGGCCACGCTTTTTGGTGGCGTGGCATGTGCCCAAACCATGCTCGGGCAAAGCCAGCCGGGAGAGAACATGGTTGCGGTGCCGCCCCCGCCGCCTGTCGTGAGCAGCCCGGCCAATGCTCCGGAAGCGCCCGTGGGGCCGCAATCTGCCCCGCCGCCGGGCCTTGTGCAAACGCCCTTTCCACGATCGGGCGGCGATTCAGGCGCTCAATCCGGGAGCGCCGATAACGGCAATGCTTCGCCGGTGCGGGCGGTCTCGCCCTCTGCTGGACCGGTGCCTGCGGTTAACAACCCGGCGCAGGCCGGAACCGCGCAGCCCGCCCCGGTCGACACAGTGCCCGCGCCGCCCAACACCTGGGTGGCGGGCAACACCGCCAAGCTTGGCGTGCTTAACAAAATTGATGGCAGCACCAGCATTCTTACCATTCCTGTCGGCGGGCAGGCGACCGCAGGAGACCTTACGGTGAGCGTGCAAGCCTGTGAAATGCGCCCACCCGGAACCTTGCCGGATTCTGCTGTGTTCATCACGCTTCAATCAAATGCCGCGCAAAGCGATGGTGGCCAGGCCTACCGTGGATGGATGGTTCATTCTATGCCAGGCGCTACCGATGTGGGCGATGCCGGCGAAGCTTTCAGAGTCATTACCTGTTCGTAAATCAAGGGGTTCTGACCCAAACTTGTGCTAAATTTACAACAGGGCGAGAATGTTCATTCGATAAAATCAAATTGCCCTGTTGATTCCCTCCTCGGAGGATTAAATGGCTTCAGGTTGATTAAATCTTTTACTCTGCATTGGAGTCGTGACATGAAGCTTCGTTTAGCGCTTGCCGCTGCCACCTGCCTCGCGCTGCCTTTGGCCGCACAGGCTCAGCCGGTAACGGGCCCTTATGTGAGCCTCGGTCTGGGCACCACCATCCAGAACCCGATTAACCTGCACAACAATGCGACGGGGGCGAGCGGTAAGGGTCTCTTCCGTAACTCTTATTCCGGCGATGCCGCTGTTGGTTATGGCTTTGGCGATGGTTTCCGCGTCGAGCTGAATGGTAATTTTTACCGCAATACCGACCATAAGATCGACAACGATAACGGCACCCAGACCGCGGTGACCGGCGGCCTGAATACTTATGGCCCTATGGTCAACGTGCTGTATGACATGAATGTCGGCCTGCCGATCTTCCCCTATGTGGGCGCTGGCGTCGGCTATCAGTGGCAGAAGTTCAACAGCGACATGAACTCTGCGAGCGGCCGCGTTCTTGGTGGTACCAAGGGCAGCTTCGCCTATAACATCATCGGCGGTCTGTCTTATCCGCTGCCGTTCGTGCCTGGCTTGTCCGCTACGGCTGAATATAAGTTCACCCAGCTGACCGCCAGCCGCAACTATGGTAACATCAAGGTTGGTCAGTCTTCCAGCCATACCTTCCTGATCGGTCTGCGTTATCAGCTGTTCCAGCCGCCGGCGGCTCCGGCTCCGGCGCCGACACCTGCTCCGGCTCCTGTCGCGGCTCCGGCTCCGGCTCCTGCCAAGACCTATCTGGTGTTCTTCGACTGGGACAAGGCCGACCTTACCCCGCGTGCGACTCAGATTATTGCCCAAGCTGCGTCTGACTCTCACACCCAGAACGTCACGACCCTGGAAGTTAACGGCTATACCGACACCTCCGGTACCGCCGATTACAACATGGGCCTGTCTGAGCGCCGTGCGAAGGCGGTTGCCGCCCAGCTGGTGGCAGACGGCGTCCCGGCTTCCGAGATCGAGATGCACGGCTATGGCGAAACCCACCTGCTGGTTCCCACCGGCCCGGATGTGCGCGAGCCGCAGAACCGCCGCGTGGAAATCATTTTCCACTAATCTTCGCGTCCGCGATGAAAACGCCCCGGCAGGCAACTGCCGGGGTTTTTTTGTTTGGCGTCGCAGCCGTGGCATTTTAGCTACAGCAAACACCCGCCTTGCATGTCCCCCCTTCGCAACGGGGCTGTTTAACGCCAAATAGGCCTGACGGTTTCTTCGATCCAGATCCGCGCCTCGCCAAAGGGAGATACATGATGCAGTTTCGAGCCGCTTTATTCGCCGCGACCATATTGGCTGTGCCGCTGGCGCTGGCTGGCCGCGCTGCCGCCCAACCCGTCTCTGGCCCGTATGTGAGCCTGGGCGGGGGGTTGGACCTGAAAAGTGCCGTCACCCAGAAGAACTTCAATGTCGGCGGTTTGGATGTACCAGGCGACTCAAAAGCCGTGTTCAAGAACGGTTTTGATGGAAACGCCGCCATCGGTTACGGCTTTAACAATGGCTGGCGTGTGGAGCTTGAGGGCGACTACATCCGCAACGGTGCTGACAAGCTGAAAACAGGTGGTGTCAGCACCAAGGCCAGCGGACACGAAACCCAATATGGCGGCTTCCTCAACGGCATCTATGATTTCGATATCGGCTTGCCCTGGCTTTACCCCTACGCGGGGGCAGGTGTGGGCTGGCAGATTGCACGATATAACGACTTCAACGCTGGCGGCGCGGCCATTAATCAGTCTCGCGGTTCTTTTGCCTATCAAGGTATTGTAGGTCTGTCTTTCCCGATCGCCCCTGTCGTAGGGCTTTCCGCCACGGTTGAGTATCGCTTCATCGGGTTGACGGCGGCGCGCCGCTACTATGAGGGGAATACCGCTCTGCCCACCAGCTTCCGGCAGCAGGGTGAATATAACAACCAGATCAATATCGGGTTGCGGTATGAATTCGCGCCACCCGCACCGCCTGCACCGGCACCCACCCCGGTTGCCGCGCCGATGGCCGCTCCGGCTCCGGCTCCTGCCAAGACCTATCTGGTGTTCTTCGACTGGGACAAGGCCGACCTTACCCCGCGCGCGACTCAGATTATTGCCCAGGCTGCGTCTGACTCTCACACCCAGAACGTCACCACCCTTGAAGTTAACGGCTATACCGACACCTCCGGTACCGCCGATTACAACATGGGCCTGTCTGAGCGCCGTGCGAAGGCGGTTGCCGCCCAGTTGGTGGCTGATGGCGTTCCGGCGTCCGAGATCGAGATGCATGGCTACGGCGAAACCCACCTGCTGGTGCCTACCGGCGCTGGTGTGCGTGAGCCGCAGAACCGCCGCGTGGAAATCATCTTCCACTGAACCGTTAAGGCTGAAAAAAACCCCGGCATTTTCGTGCCGGGGTTTTTTATGCTCAGGCGATGGTCACCGCGTAATCAGCCAAAGGCAGCTTCTGTTTGATCACACCATTCTCGAACAGAAAATCCCGGTAGGCTTCATAACGCTTCACGTTCAACGCCGCCGGATCGGTATCGAAATAAGGCGGCAGCGCGTGCCAGGAGGCGATGTCCAGCTTGTCGTTCAGGCTTGGGTTTTCCTTCAGGAATTTTGCCAGCATTCCATCCGGGTCAGCCTTCAGTGCTGCAACGCCTTCCTTCAGCGCGCCAAGGAAAGCGGGCAAAGCCGGGTTCTTCAAACCGCTTACGTTTGAAAGCAACAGCAGCTCGTCAGATGGCGGCACGCCGTAATCTTCCGGCAGGAACACCACCGGGTCCAGTCCAGCCTGGGCAAGCTGAATATCCTCATATGTGCGGTAGGTGCCGATCACGGCATCCACTTCGTTTGAGCGCAGAGAGGAAACAAGCTCGAAATTCACGTTCACGAGCTGAATATCCTGCAAGCTCATGCCGACATGTTTCAGCATCGCGCCGATAATCACCGGCTCCACCCCTGCCACGGAATATCCCACCTTGCGGCCTTTCAGGTCCTGCAATTTGGTAATGCCGCTGCGCTTCAGTGCGGTTAAGGTGTTCAACGGCTTGTCTATGAGCGTGCCGGTGCGGCGCACGGGCAGGCCCTGGTCCACCAGCAGATAAAGCTGGGTTTGATAAGTGAGTGCGGCATCCGCCTTGCCGGAGGCCACCAGGCGCGGCGGCAAATCAGGGTCGGTGGGGGCAATAAGTTTCACATCAAGCCCAGCCTTCGCATAGGCACCGCAATATTTGGCGGCAAAAAGCGGGGCATGGTCCGGGTTCACGAACCAGTCCAAAATTAATGTGAAAGGCAGTGGTGCCGCGGCACGTGAAATGGCGGGGGCGGCAAGCGCACCCGTGGCGGCAGATAAAAACAGACGGCGATTGAGGGCCATTGGCGCTCTCCCTTCGCTGGCATGACCCAGACAGGTTCAACGGGTATGATCTCAGTCCGCACAATGCAGACACCCCGGCAGCGTCAATTTCCCGGTTTTTCGGCTGGCGTCAATGCCCGCCCAGAAGCTCTTTTTTCAGGTTTACCGCGCTCACATGCGGACCAATGAACACGGCCAGCACAAGCCGCGCCAGTTGCGGGTTGCCAACATGCCCCACGAGCTGCCCGTTTTCATAGGCGTTCATGCCTTGGCCCTCGAAAATGAATTGAACTTCTTCGCCGGCGGAAATCGGCTTGAGCGTCGCCAGAAACTGCTGGAGTTCCGCGTTGCTCAACGTGCAAGGAGCTATGCAATTGGCGGTCAGCCCTTTTTTCCAGGAGGATCGAACCTGGGAAACACCCACGCTGCGCACGAAATGCAGCGAAAGGATTTTTGGTTCCGAAGATGTAAGAATGCTGCTCGCATTGTTCATTGGTTGCGGCAAATACAAACCCGCCACATACACGTGCACATGCATGAATGAATAGGTCCGCAGGCCGATGCCGTTCAGCGTCAGGGTTTGTGCGCCCAGTGTTTGCGCGTTGGGCATAGTCACACCGGCAAGCTGCGCTGCGCGCGCGGGGGCGGCGGCCATTGTGCTCATGGCCAGAAGGCTTGCGGCGAGGAAGAGTTTGTTCAGGCTCATCATTAACTTATTATAGGGGCTTGGCTGGAGTACAGGCCATATTGGTTGCCAACATGACCATATAATAATCTGGCGTTTTGTGATGGCTGTCAGGCCCAGCCTACCAGAATCGCTAACGCCACGGCCAACCCCACTTCGCGGTTGAGCTTGAACAGTGCCAGGCACCGTGCCGGCTTGTCGATATCCAGCCGGATAATCTGCCACACCATAAGCGCGGCTGGCAGCAGCATCATCCAATAGCCCCAGCGATGCAGGGAAAATGCGCTCATGGCCACCAGCAACAGCAGGAAGGAGAAGCCGTAGCAGATGCACAAAGCCTCTCGCGTGCGGCGACCAAACAGCCGGGCTGTGGATTTCACGCCGATCATCGCGTCGTCCTCGCGGTCCTGATGAGCGTAAATCGTGTCATAGCCGATGATCCAGAAAAACGCGCCCAGATAAAGCGGCACAACCGGCCAGGTGAGGTGGCCCCGCGCCGCGGCATAGCCCAGCAGCGCACCCCAGCCGAAGGTAAGCCCCAGCACCGCTTGCGGCCACCAGGTTACGCGCTTGGCGGCGGGGTACAGAGCCACCAGCCCTAGCGAGGCAACGCCCAGCAGCTTGGCGGTGTTGTTCAGCAGCAGCAGAATCACCAGCCCGATGGCGCAGAGTGCGGCCAGGAACAGCAGCGCCTGCAACGGTGTAACCATGCCCGAGGCGAGCGGGCGGCCGCGGGTGCGCTCCACCATCGCGTCCATCTTGCGGTCCCATAAATCGTTCACCACGCAGCCAGCCCCACGCATCACCACCGCGCCGATGGCGAAGAGGATTGTAAAGCCCAGCCCGTTCCAGAAACCCCGCGCGGTGAGGCAGATGGCCCATAGCCCAGGCAGAAACAGCAGCCAGGCACCAATCGGCCGGTCCAGCCGGGCGAGGAGAATATATGGGTGGTATTGTTCGGGCAGTTTCGCCACCCAGCCGCCGCGCCTGATATCGGTAAATCCGCTCATGGGTGCTATTCACCCCGGCATGGCTGACACGTCAATTCGTCTTTACATCCCCAATCTGCCCGCGCCGGGCCAGGCATTTTCATTGTCTGACGGCCAGGCCCATTACCTTGCCAATGTGATGCGTCTGGGCGAGGGCGACACCATACGGGTTTTTAATGGCGCTGCCGGGGAGTGGCGGGCCGGGGTCACCAAAATTTCACGCAAAATGGCCACGCTGGAGGCGCTGGCGCAAACCCGCCCGCCCGCACCGGAACCCGATGCCTGGCTCTGCTTCGCCCTCCTGAAACGCCAGAAAACTGACATGGTGGTGGAAAAAGCCACGGAGCTGGGCGTTTCTGTCATTCAGCCCATCATCACCGCCCGCACCAATGCCGACCATGTGAATCTGGAGCGTTTGCGCGCCATCGCCATTGAGGCGGCGGAGCAATGCGAGCGCCTGCACGTGCCGGAAATCCGCGAACCTGTGCCGGTGATGAAACTGATGGCCGCTTGGCCTGAGCGTGCCTTATTCGTGGCGGATGAACGCCGGACCTCAAATCTGCTCGGGCCCGCCACCGGACCCAGCGCATTAATGATCGGCCCGGAGGGTGGCTTTACCGATCAAGAGCTTGAAGCTATCGCTCGCATACCCATCATTACACGCGTGTCATTGGGGCGCCGCATCCTGCGGGCCGAGACCGCCGCCATAGCCGGGTTGGCGCTGCTTCTGGCGGCGCAGCCTTAAAGATTTTGAAGGAACGAAAGATTTGTCAAACCCCGGCGACGCCGACACGCGCGAGATCAGCAGCGTTTCAGATCTGGCGGCCTATCTGGAATCCGGCTGTAAACCACAGGCGGATTACACCATAGGCACTGAACATGAAGCCTTCGGCTTCCGCCGTTCCGATTTTACCCCGCCCGCCTATGAAGGGCCGGGCGGTATTGGCGCGCTGCTACGCGCCATCCAGACGCGGGATGGCTGGGAGGGGATCCTCGACAATGGCAATATCATCGGGCTGAAGGGCAAGGGCGGGGCTTCGCTCTCGCTGGAGCCTGGCGGGCAGTTCGAGCTTTCCGGTGGCACGCTGCGCGACCTGCACGCCACGAAGGCGGAGCTGGACGCGCATATTGCCCGGCTGCACGAGGTTGCTCCCGGGCTCGGCCTCGGCTTTGCGCCGCTGGGCTTCCACCCCACCGCCTCCCGCGCGGATTTTCATTGGATGCCAAAAGGCCGCTATAAAATCATGCGCGCCTATATGCCCAAGGTCGGCACGCGCGGGCTGGACATGATGCTGCGCACCTGCACTGTACAGGTGAATCTGGATTTCACCTCCGAGGCCGACATGGTGGCGAAGATGCGGGTGGGCAGCGCCTTGCAGCCGCTCGCCACCGCCCTGTTCGCCAACTCGCCCTTCTATGAGGGCAAGCCGAACGGCCGGCTTTCCAACCGTGCCTATGTGTGGGGCGATACCGACAATGCCCGCTCCGGCATCCCGGCTGTGATCTTCGAGGACGGGTTCGGCTTCGAGGCTTATGCCAACTGGCTGCTCGATGTGCCGATGTATTTCGTCTACCGCGATGGCGTTTATCACGACGTGGCGGGCACCTCGTTTCGGGATTTCATGGCGGGCAGGCTGGCGGCGCTGCCGGGAGAGCGCGCCACCATCGGCGATTTCGCGGACCATTCAACCACCGCTTTTCCGGATGTGCGCTTAAAGAAATACATCGAAACCCGGGGCGCTGATTCCGGCAGCAGGGCCATGATGCTGGCGCAATCCGCGCTTTGGACAGGGATTTTCTACGACCCTGCCGCTCTGGCCGCAGCCCAGGCGCTGGTGAAGGGGTTAACGCATGCGGAGATTTTGGCTTTGCGCGCTGCCGTGCCGGCCACCGGGATCAACGCGAAATTCGGCGCAGGCACGCTGCGCGATCTGGCCAGAGAGGTTGTCGCCATTGCCGCCAGTGGGCTGAAGGCCCGCGCCCGGCTGAACCAGGAAGGGCGGGACGAAACGCCTTATTTGGCGCCGCTGCAGGAGATTGCTGCCGGTGCACCCACCCAGGCGGAGCATTGGCTGGCACGCTATCACGGGGACTGGAACGGCGATGTAACCCGGATTTTTGAAGAGGCGGCGTTTTAGCGCAATCATCATCTGGGTTGGGCCGGAGGGTTCATCTCAGATGATTGAAATAACTTATAAAAATAAAGTTTAAGCAGGTTTCAATGGATTGTGTTCCATTAACCGCGTGATAGTTTCACCGTCAGCATTACGCCGCAAGACATCTGGGCGAAAAGATGGGGGTGGTCATGGATTTCATCAAAATCGAGCGGCAGGGAACAATCGCGGCGGTTCGTTTTGACCATTATGCCAGGCGTAACGCGCTGAGCGAAGCGCTGATCGCTGAACTGGTTGCTGCACTGGAACAATTGGCCACCGAAGATATCCGGGCGGTGATATTGCGCAGCGCTACGAAACACCCGGTCTGGTCGGCAGGGCATGATGTCGCAGAATTGCCTGAGGCTGGACGCGATCCATTGCCTTTTGACGATTCGTTCGAAAAGCTTCTGCGTGCCGTACGCAACTTCCGCGCCCCGGTGATTGCGATGCTGGACGGCTCAGCCTGGGGCGGCGCTTGCGATTTGACAATGGCTTGCGACATTGTGACAGGCGATGAGGACGCCGCATTCGCGATCACCCCGGTTAAGCTCGGCCTGCCCTATAACGCCAGCGGTATCCAACATTTTTTGGCACGGCTTCCTCTCAATATTGTCAATGAGATGTTTTTTACAGCCATCCCCATCGATGCGCCGCGTGCGGCAAGCCTGGGTATTTTGAACATGCTGGTGCCAAGCGCCGAGCTGGAAGAAAAGACCTATGCAATGGCAAGGCTGATTGCCACACGCTCGCCACAGGCGATAAGCGCTTACAAGGCACAAGCCCAAGCCTTAACCGACGCCACCCCGCTAACGCCGCGTGAATTTGAACGGCTGCAGAGCATCCGCCGCAATGTTTATCTTGGCAGTGATTATGCGGAAGGCATTCGCGCCTTCAACGAAAAGCGACCGCCAGTTTTCTCGCAGGCGTAATGCTAGAGCGTATTCCGTTCAGATTGGCGCACGGAAGACGCTCTAGCTTTTTGTTCGCGCGAGCAACGTTATCCGATTAAACGAGTCCGTTTGATCGGATGTGGCTCTAGCGTGAGGGTTCAGAAATCCGCGATATTTCTGATCGCGAATGTCTAAAGCTGATCCACGCTAGCTTATTGATTTTCCTGGTGTTCACTATGATTCTTAAATTCCATTGATTTCAAAATCACGACACTAGAGCCGAATGATTTTAAATCGAATCACGAAGAGATCCGCTCTAAAATATGAACCCGCCTCTAAAGCTAGGAGATAGACGACGATTCAGACCTCAAGCGCCCGCAACGTGAGCGAAGCTGCATCTATCGCGCTCTAAATCATAAAACATGTTTGTAAAAAACCCGCCTTCCGGCGGGTTTTTGGTAGGTTCGTTATTGCGCCGGTGTGGCGCTGGCCATCTGGGCGGAAGGCGGTTGGTCAGTCACGAAGCTGTCCAGCGCCTGCGTGGTTTTCAATGCCAGCACGGCTTTGAATTCTGCGCCGCTATTCAGGCAAAAACTCTGTCCCTCGGCGATGCCCGCCACGGATTGATTATTGGCCAGCAAGGTGATGAAAGTGTCTTCCATCTTCTGCCCACTGTAAGGGCCGCTGGCTTTATAGAAATAAGCATCCATCTGATGCTGCTCTGCCAGCACATGCGGTTGGAAACTGGTCATGAAGGCATCGTATTGCGGCTGCTCGTCACAGGAGAGTGCCGCCACCATCAGGGCCGATTTCAGCCCGACGATGTTGAAAGCCTGCTGGAATTTTTCCTTGTCGGCGGACGTGAATTTGATTCGGGGAGAAACCGGCGGCGGCATATCCACCGCGACAGGGTAGATATGCCCAACCGGCGCGGCAGGCGGCGCGGCTACAATTTTCGGCGCGGGCTTGGAGCATCCGGCCAAGACCAAAGCTGCTGCCCCCATGCCAAGAACGGCGTTGCCGTAAGCGGTGGCCTTGCGTGGTGTGTACAATTTACAAATCCTTAACCTGTCGGAGCCGTAAGATGTTTTTTCCCTTACAGCCAAACAGCGTCATGGCCAAGGCAGGCCTGGTTCCAAAGAAAGGTCCAACGCATTCATAATAAAACAAAGATGAAAGTGGGTTACCCCACTTTCATTTAATTGCGAGGGGGTTAAAGCCGTGCCACGCGCAGCGCGTTTGTGGTGCCAGCCTGACCAAACGGCACGCCAGCCACCACCACAATCTCCTCGCCTTCCTGGGCAAAGCCTTCAAGGCGGGCAATTTTCATGGCTTGTTCAACGGCTTCCGTCATTGAATGTGCGGCGTCAGTCACGACCGCATGGACGCCCCAAACGCAGGAAAGGCGGCGCGCGATGCCGGCATTCATCGTCAAGCCGATAACATGGCAATCCGGCCGTTCACGCGCCACGCGCAGGGCGGTGGCACCCGATTCGGTGAAGGCCACGATGGCTTTGGCGTTGATGGTATGCGCCACCTGCACGGCGGCAGCGGCAATGGCATCCGGCGAGTTTTTCTCCGGTTGCAGCCGTTTGGCATCCAGCCCTATGCGCCAATCCTGGTCGCTCTCCACGCGGGTGATGATACGATCCATCATCTCCACTGCTTCACGCGGATATTGCCCGGCAGCGCTCTCGGCGGAGAGCATCACCACGTCGGCGCCATCGAACACGGCGGTAGCGACGTCGGATGCCTCAGCGCGGGTGGGGGCGGGCGAGGAGATCATGCTCTCTAGCATCTGGGTCGCGACCACCACCGGCTTGCCGCGCAACTGCGCGGCGCGGATGATGCGCTTCTGCGCCACTGGAATTTCTTCCGGGGGCAGCTCCACGCCGAGATCACCGCGCGCAACCATCACGGAATCAGTCACATCCATGATGGCGTCGAGATTATCCATCCCTTGCGGTTTTTCCAGCTTCACCATGGTGAGCGCGCGCCCGGCGGCGATGTCTCTGGCCTCGATTACGTCCTCAGCCCGTTGCACGAAGGAAAGGCCGATATAGTCGATGCCAAGCGGCAGCACGAAGTCCAGATCGGCGCGGTCTTTTTCGGTCAGCACCGGGATCGGCAGCAGCACGTCTGGCACGTTCACGCCCTTGCGGTCGGAGAGCACGCCGCCGGTGACCACCTCGGTCACCAGGCGGTCATCGAATTTCTGCACCACGCGCAGGCGCAGCTTACCGTCATCCAGCAGCAAGGTGGAACCAACATCCGCCGTGCTGATGATCTCGGGGTGGGGCAGGCAGACGCGGTTCTTATCGCCCGGGGTGCGGTCCATGTCGAAGGTGAATTGCTGGCCGGTTTGCAGTTGCACACGGCCATCCTGGAAGGTGCCAACGCGCAGCTTGGGCCCTTGTACGTCCGCCAGAATGCCGACAGGGCGGCCGGTTTGCTTTTCAACGGCGCGCACCATCCGGATTCGCTCGGCATGGTCCTCGTGGCTGCCATGGGAGAAGTTCAGCCGGAACATGTCCACCCCGGCCTGGAAAAGTTGTAGGATCATTTCCGGGCTCGAACTTGCCGGGCCAAGCGTTGCGATGATCTTGGTACGGCGATGGCGGCGCAATCTATCCATTATATCCTCAGGCGGGGAAAAGGGGCAGGCTGCCGAAAGGCAACCGGCGCGGTGGGAAAGTGTTAGCGCCTGGCATTGTTGCCGGCACTGAACGCGATATTGCGCCCGCACGCGGCTTGCGGCAGGCTACCAAACGGAAAACGAGGCCATTCAGGAGCCGTTGAACAGGCATCTGGTTGGCCGCGCGGTGTTTTTTATAGCGCGATGAATGAAGTTTCATGGCGCGATTATGAGCGGGAGCAGAGCCTTGAGCAACCCCAAGCTGGATGAAGCGAGGAATGAAAAGCTGGAAGCAGCGGCATTTCGCGCATTAATTGAGCACTTACGCAGCCGGACGGACGTACAGAACATCGATTTGATGAATTTGGCGGGGTTTTGCCGGAACTGCCTTTCGCGCTGGTACCGCGAGGCGGCGGAGGCCGAAGGGGTGGCGCTGAGCGATGCAGAGGCGCGGGAGATTATTTACGGTATGCCATATAAAGAGTGGCAGGCGAAGCACCAACGCCCCGCCACGGCGGAGCAGCTGGCGAAGATGAACGAAGCCAAAACCGGGCACTGAAATCGCGCATTGACCGGCGGGCCGGGTCGCACTATCCCCGCTGCCCGCCCCTGCTGCCCGCATTGGAGATGAGCATGTCCGTATCCACCGAAGAGAAACCGACCAATATCGCCGGAGACCGGCTGCGCAGCATCATCGAGCGTGTTGAGCGCCTGGAAGAAGAGCGCAAGGCGCTCGCCAGCGACATCAAGGATATTTTTTCCGAGGCGAAATCCGCCGGGTTTGACGTGAAGGTGATCCGCCAGCTCATCCGTATCCGCAAGCAGGAGCCTGCTGAGGTGGAAGAGCAGGAGACCCTGCTGGACGTTTACCGCCGCGCCATCGGAATGTGAGCCCAATCGGCAGTCATGCCGATTGGCGCGCGCGGGGATGGTGGGGCGGCCGCGCGCAAAGCAAAAGTCTCCGCCTGTTTGACCTTCGCAGCACAGCGCCTAAATCTATGTCGGTATGGTTTTAAACGGAGCGGGCATGGAGCAGAACAAAATGGTGCGGCAGCCGGATGGGGTTTCCACCGGAAATTCGGCGTCTCTCCCGAGCTGGGACCTCACGGATCTCTACGCCGCGCCCACGGACCCGCGCATTGAAGCAGACCTGAAGCATGTTCAGGCGGGGGCGGATAAGTTTGCCGCCGCCTGCCAGGGCAAGCTGGCCAGTTTTTCCGGCGCGGAACTGGCCGAGGCGATCCGGACATACGAGGCGTTGCAGGAAATTCCTGGCCGCATCATGTCCTATGCAGTGCTGCTGTTCTCGGCGGATTCCTCGGTGCCAGCGCATGGGCAGTTCTACCAGACCATGTCCGAGCGGGTGGCCGCGCTTGGCACCAAAACGCTGTTTTTCACGCTGGAGCTGAACCGCCTGCCGGAAGAAAAGCTGCAAGACCCGGCGCTGGCGCATTATGCCGCCTGGCTGCGGGATTTGCGAGTGTTTCTGCCGCATCAGCGCGAGGATGTGGTTGAGCAGCTCTTCATGGAAAAGGATGTGACCGGGCATTCCGCCTGGGTGCGCCTGTTCGATGAGACCATTGCCGGATTGCGGGTGGAGGTGAAGGGCGAGGAACTGACCCTTTCCGCCGCGCTGAACAAGCTGTCGGACTCAGACCGTTCTGTGCGCGAGGCGGCGGCCAAGGAAGTGGCCGGGGCGATGCAAACGAATGAGAAATTATTCGCGCTCGTGCTGAACACCATCGCCAAGGATAAGGCGATTGAGGATGAGTGGCACGCCTACCCGCGCCCGTGGTCTTACCGCAACCGGGCGAATATGGTTGAGGATGAGGTGGTGGATGCGTTGGTGGGGGCGGTGAAATCCTCCTATGGCCGCCTTTCTCACCGCTATTACGCGCTGAAAGCCAAATGGCTAGGTCTCCCGAAACTGGAGCACTGGGACCGCAACGCGCCCTTGCCCGCCGATGCGGATAAATCCATCTCCTGGACCCAGGCACGGGATATTGTGTTGAACGCCTATGGCGGGTTCAACCCGGAACTGGCCGAGGCGATCAAGCCGTTTTTCGACAAAAACTGGATCGACGCGGCGCTGCGGCCCGGCAAGGCGGGGGGCGCGTTCTCGCATTCAACGGTGCCCTCCGCGCATCCTTATGTGCTGATGAATTTTCACGGCAAAACCCGCGATGTGATGACCCTGGCGCATGAGCTGGGCCATGGCGTGCACCAAACCCTGGCGGCGAAGCAGGGCTATCTGGGTGCGGGCACGCCGTTAACCCTGGCGGAAACCGCCAGCGTGTTCGGGGAGATGCTGACCTTCCGCTCATTACTGGATGCCGAGACCGACCCGGCGCGGCGGCGGATTATGCTGGCGCAGAAGGTGGAGGACATGCTGAACACCGTGGTGCGGCAGATCGCCTTCCATGAGTTCGAGGTGGCGTTCCATACCGAGCGCGCCGAGGGCGAGATTCTGCTGGAGCGTATTTGCGAAATCTGGCTGGATGTGCAGACCAGGAGCCTCGGCCCGGCCTTTAACTTTACCGCGGATTACAAGGTTTTCTGGGCCTATATCTCGCACTTCTTTCACTCGCCGTTTTATGTGTATGCCTATGCCTTTGGGGATTGCCTGGTGAACGCGCTTTATGCCGTTTATCAGGAAAGCCCGGACAAGCCGGCTTTCGCGGCCAAATACCGGGAGATGCTGGCGGCGGGTGGCACCAAGCGGCATAAGGAGCTGCTGGCCCCGTTCGGGTTGGACGCTTCCGACCCCGCTTTTTGGAATAAGGGGTTGGATGTGATCTCAGGCTTTATCGACGAGCTGGAAAAAGCATGAGTGACCGGGGCGGGAATCTCTTTGGTGAAGTGCGGCGCATGGCCCGGACCTCCGGGGC
Organism: Pseudomonadota bacterium; assembly: GCA_021808055.1. Next base: position 25,240 of record JAKBCH010000011.1, read on the forward strand.
CGTGGGCGGCATTGCCGCGCGCATCGCAGGCGAGCGGGTGTTTGGCATAAAAACCGACCAGGCGCGCCATGCGGAGGATCTGAAGTCTCTACTGGGCGGCCTGAAAGGGCCGATGATGAAGGTGGCGCAGTTTCTCTCCACCGTGCCGGATGCGCTGCCGCCTGAATATGCGAAGCAGTTGGCCGAGCTGCAATCCAACGCCCCACCGATGGGCTGGCCCTTTGTGCGCCGCCGCATGTCCGGTGAGATGGGGCCGGATTGGGAAAGTAAATTCAAGAGCTTCTCCCGCGAGGCCGTGGCCGCTGCCAGCCTGGGGCAAGTGCACCGCGCCACCCTGCCGGATGGCCGGGATGTGGCGGTGAAGCTGCAATACCCGGATATGCCCAGCGTCATCGAGGCGGATTTGCGCCAGGTGAAGCTGGCCATGGCGGTTTATCAGCGAATAGATAGCGCGATCATCCAGGACGACATCTTTGTGGAGCTGAGTGAACGGTTCCGCGAGGAGTTGGATTATCTGCGCGAAGCCTCGCAAATGCGGCTCTACCGGTTGATGCTGGCCGATGTGCCGGATGTGAACGTGCCCGAGCCGGTGGAGGGCTACACCACCACCCGGATGCTGACGATGAACTGGCTGCAAGGAGTTGGTTTTCGCCAATGGCTGGAGGCCAAGCCCAGCCAGGAAAGCCGCAACGCGCTGGCCACCGCCTTGTTCAGGGCCTGGTATATTCCGTTTTACCGCTACGGTGTGATCCATGGCGACCCGCATCTGGGCAATTATCAGGTGAATGGAGCCGGGCAGCTTAACCTGCTGGATTACGGCTCCATCCGCGTGTTTCCGCCAAAATTCGTCTCTGGCGTGCTGGCGCTTTACAACGCCGTGCGGGAGAATGACGAGGCCCGCGCCCGCCATGCTTATGAGATATGGGGCTTTCAGGGCATCACGGATGAGCAGGTGGACGTGCTGAATGACTGGGCGAAGTTTTTGTATCAGCCGTTGATCGAGGACCGGGTGCGGCCGATTCAAGAAGGGCAGGGCACGGAGTTTGGGCGCGAAGTGGCGCAGAAGGTTCATGCCGGGTTGCAACGCACCGGGGGTGTGCGCCCGCCACGCGAGTTTGTGTTGATGGACCGTTCTGCCATCGGGCTGGGCGCCGTTTTCATGCGGCTGGGGGCGGAGCTGAACTGGTGCCGACTGTTCCAGGAAACCGTGGCGGGGTTCGACGAAGCGACGATGGCAGCAAAGCAGGCGCAAGCGCTTCAGGTTGCCGGGGTGCCAGAGGCCAAGTAAACACACGCCATGGCGATTCTCCAACGTGGCTTTTTCCGCTCAGGGTTGTTTGCCCGGGCCTATCGTAAGTTGCTGCATTCGATCTATGCCAACGATCTTTGGCTGGATTTGCGGCTGCACGCCAAACGTGAAGCGGTGGACTATATCATTGCCCATATGAGCGAGGCGATGGTGCTGGCGGACCGGGACGAGCTGGCGCGCTTTGCCCTCTCCCGCGCGCCCAAAGACGGCCTGGTGCTGGAGTTTGGTGTGGCGAAGGGGGCGAGCTTACGAAATCTGGCTGGCCAAACCGCCCGCCAGGTGCATGGTTTCGACAGTTTTGGCGGCTTGCCGGAGGCGTGGTCGGGTACCAAGGAGCAGGCAGGGGCTTTCACCCAAAGGGGCAAACTGCCGAAAGTGCCTCCGAATGCGGTGCTGCATCCTGGCTGGTTTGACCAGACTTTGCCGCCGTTTCTTACCGCGCATGAGGGAAATGCCGCGTTCATTCATGTGGATTGCGATATCTATACCAGTACGGTGGTTATCTTTTCGGCTTTACGGGACCGAATTGTTCCAGGGACTGTTGTGCTTTTTGATGAATACTTTAATTATCCCGGATGGCGAGCGCATGAGTATAAGGCGTTCCAGGAATTTATCCGGCAGGTTGGGCTGACTTATGAGTATATAGGTTTTTCAGCCGAGAAAGGGCATGTGGCGGTGCGAATCGGCGCGGCGGGCGAGTTCGCAGAACCGGTGCCGCCGGGCCCGCGGGCGAGGTAACTGGCGTAGGATCAGCCGAATGCCGAGGTAAATCCACTAAAGTAGTTGGGTTTGCATTGTTTATAGCTGGGTAGGCGCTTGCAATATTAAGCACGTTAACCCAAGGTGCCGCGAAACTTTAAGGGATTTGAGGACAGGTAAATGCGTCTAGCGGTTTTGAAGGAGCGCCGTGCGGGAGAAGCCCGCGTTGCGGCAACCCCTGACACGGTGAAGAAATTGATCGGGCTGGGGCTGACAGTCGCCATTGAGGCGGGGGCGGGCATTCAATCCGCGATTTCTGATCAGGATTTTGCTGCCGCGGGTGCAGAGGTTGTTGCGGATGCCGCGGCCGTCACCCGTGGGGCCGGGATTCTGTTCGCGGTGAACGCGCCGGATGAATCCGTGCGCGCTTTGCTCGAACCTGGCACGCTTGTCGTTGCCACGATGGGCGCTGCGTCCGATCCTGAATTGGCCCCTGCCTTTGCCGCCGCGAAGCTGGATGCTGTGGCGCTGGAGCTGTTGCCGCGAAGCAGCCGCGCGCAGAGCATGGACGTGCTCTCATCCCAGGCGAATCTTGCAGGTTACCGCGCGGTGATCGAGGCGGCGGATGCCTTCCCCCGCGGTTTTCCGCTGCTGATGACGGCTGCTGGCACGGTTCCGCCGGCCCGCGTTTTCGTGATCGGTGCAGGTGTGGCCGGTTTGCAGGCCATCGCCACGGCGCGCCGTCTCGGCGGTATCGTCTCCGGCACAGATGTGCGCCCTGCCGCGAAGGAAGAAATTCGCTCGCTCGGCGCGACCTATGTGGGCGTGGATGACGAGGAAAGTGCGAAGCAGACCGGGCCTTATGCCGGGCAGATGTCCGATGAGTTCCGTGCCAAGCAGGCCGCGTTGATGACCAGCACCATCGCCAAGAATGACATCGTGATCTGCACCGCCCTGGTGCAGGGCCGCAAGGCGCCGGTGATCGTGACCTCTGAGATGGTGGCGGGCATGAAGTCCGGTTCCATCATCGTGGATCTCGCGGCGGAAGCTGGGGGCAACTGCGCCGACACTGTGCCGGGTGAGGTTATCACCACGCCGAATGGCGTGACGATTATCGGCCACAAAAATTGGCCCGCGCGCATTGCCGTGGCGGCAAGCCAGCTTTATGCGCGCAACCTTATTACGTTCCTCACCACCTTCTGGGACAAGGACGCCAAGGCGCCGAACCTGAAGCCGGATGATGACCTGATTAAAGGTGCGTTGTTGACCCGGGGCGGCGAGATTGTTCACCCCAATTTCAAGCCCGCCGCCTAACAGAAAGGGAGGCTTTCCATCATGACACCCGCAGATTTAGCCGCCCAGGCGGCGGACCTCGCCCACCAGGCTTCCGTGCTGGCACAGAACGCCGCTGGTGTGGCTGCCGTGGTTGCGCAGAACGCGCCGCCGGCCGCGCCTTTTGTGTATTTGTTCAGCATTTTCGTGCTGGCCTGCTTCGTTGGCTATTACGTGGTGTGGAGCGTGACCCCCGCTTTGCACTCACCGCTGATGGCCGTCACCAACGCCATTTCCTCCGTCATCATCGTCGGCGCCATGCTGGCCACCGGGCTGCATGGCTCGATGGTGGCGCATGTGTTCGGCTTCCTGGCCGTGGTGCTGGTCTCGGTTAATATTTTTGGCGGCTTTGCGGTAACCAACCGCATGTTGGCCATGTTCAAGAAGAAGTAAGCGCAAAATGAATCAGTCTCTCACCTCCTTCGCGTATCTCGTCGCGGCGGTTCTGTTCATTCTGGCGCTGCGTGGCTTGTCTCACCCCACCACCTCCCGCCAGGGCAACCGCTTCGGCATCATCGGCATGGTTGTCGCCATTGCTGCCACCTTCCTGCATAGCGGGATGGATTGGGGCTGGGCGCTGGTGATCGTGCTCGGTGTCGCCATTGGCGGCTCCATCGGCCTGGTTGTGGCGCAGAAGATCAAGATGACGGCGCTGCCGCAGCTTGTCGCCGCGTTCCACTCACTGGTGGGTCTGGCCGCCGTGTTCGTTGCCACCTCGGCGCTTAATGCGCCGCAGAGCTTTGGTATCGGCACGCCGCACCATATCCATACCGAAAGCCTGATCGAAATGTCGATCGGCCTGGCCATTGGTGCCATCACCTTCTCCGGATCGCTGATCGCTTTCGCGAAGTTGCAGGCCTTGATGAAGGGCACGCCGATTACCTTCCGTGGCCAACATCAGCTGAATGGCAGCATCGGCGTTGCGATTTTGCTGCTGGTGATCGCGTTTGTGGCGTCCGGCGGCAGCATGGTGCTGTTTGCGCTTATCGCATTGCTGGCCTTCACACTCGGCTTCCTGTTGATCATTCCCATCGGCGGCGCGGATATGCCCGTGGTGGTTTCCATGCTCAACTCCTATTCCGGCTGGGCAGCATCAGGCATTGGTTTCACCATCGGCAATCTGGCGCTCATCGTAACCGGTGCGCTGGTTGGTTCTTCCGGTGCGATTCTGTCCTACATCATGTGTAAGGGCATGAACCGTTCGATCATCAACGTGATCGCCGGTGGATTTGGCAATTCCGGCGATGCGGCACCCGTGGGCGGCAGCAACGCCGAAGGCAAGGCGGTGAAGCATGGATCCGCCGACGACGCGGCCTTCATCATGAAGAACGCCTCAAAGGTTATCGTGGTGCCGGGTTATGGCATGGCGGTTTCTCAGGCGCAGCACGCGCTTCGTGAACTGGGCGATTTGCTGAAGGATGACGGCGTGGAAGTGAAATACGCCATTCACCCTGTGGCAGGCCGTATGCCAGGGCATATGAACGTGCTGCTGGCTGAAGCCAGCGTGCCGTATGACGATGTGTTCGAGCTGGAGCAGATCAACAACGAATTCGCCACGGCGGATGTTGTTTACGTGATCGGCGCCAACGACGTGACCAACCCCGCGGCCAAGACCAATCCGCAGAGCCCGATTTACGGCATGCCGATTTTGGACGTGGACAAGGCCAAGACCGTGCTGTTCGTGAAGCGCGGTATGTCCTCCGGTTATGCCGGTGTGGATAACGAACTGTTCTTCCGCGACAACACCATGATGCTCTTTGGTGATGCCAAGAAGATGACCGAGGAAATCGTCCAGGCATTGGGGCACTAAATCAAAAGGCCGGGGAAATTCCCCGGCCTTTTTGTTGAAGCAGGTAGTGCATTGTTTCCGCAGTGTCAGAATTGATCTCGATTAAATCGATCCCTACGCGCCAACCTAAACGCTCTCACTTAATAGTAAGAGGTAGATTCTGAAATAAGAGCCGATCAGTTCCGTGTTTCGTTCTCATCTCATCCGGTCTAATGCTTAGTGAGTGTCATTGCCCAGCCGTTTGGCGTTTCAGGGCAAGTGATTGTGCCGCCTGGTGGTGTGATATTGAAAGCCTGAACGCAATCCGAGAAGCTCGGAGAATGATAATGTTGATAAGGCCAGTTCAGTAAGGCCCCATAAATGCTCAGTATAAGCAGCCCAAAACTAAAATAGCGGATAAGCTTTGCCCCTTGGAATGCAGCGATAAGAATGCCGCTAAAACAAACAAGCGAAGGAATCGCAAAATAGCGGAGACCAAATTCGGGTAGATTTAGTTGATGCCAGTTTAAATCCAAAGGCTCAATAAGCGCGGCGGTGATTTGGATACCACTCCAAAGCAAGGCCCACTTAAATATTTGGGAGCCGTGCCGCCAAGCGGCAAAAAATATCATGCCGAAAAAGCATAGAATGAGCGTGCTTACAAATTCAGATGTGGCACCCGGCAAAGAAAGAAATGCGCTGGCCAAAGGCGCGCCCAGAATGCTGCAGAGAAAAAATTTATTTGCCATGATGGACAAGAATAAAGGCAAACTCGCTTGCAAAACTCCGGAGTGCCGTGGATGGGCAGCCAAAGTAACCGCAAGACAAATAGTCTGTATCAGTGCCGTGCTGGTAATCAGTAAAGCCTTGGTGAGGGAGGTTGTGTTGCGCTGAAAAAGCCACATGCCGAATGCTATTGGCGCAAGAAAGATTGAGAATGGTCCGCTAATGCCGGAGATGAGCAGTACGGAATATGTAAAAACGCGATTTATTTTGTGGTGCTGCGGAGATTGGGCGGTTAAGAGAAAGCTTGCCATCGCAAGATGCCATTGCGCGTTGGTCAAATTGAAGTTCAGCTCAGAAACATTGGGCAAAGCTGCATAAAAGCAAGTAATTGCAAAACGCCCGGGCCAGGAGGGAATGGCGTCTTCCATGCTTTTGGAGAGCATGACCCCCGCGGGTAATAGCTGACAAATGAACGCTGCGAGTAGATAAAGGATGGGTACCCAAGCCAGCGCAAATGGCTGCACGAGTAGCGCGATCAATCTGGAGAAACTATTTAGGTATCCGCCGAGTGGATAGAAGAGGCTGGGCCAGCCTACCATGTATGCATCGTGATAAAAGACTTTTCCGTCTTCCGCCCATAGCCGCGGAACCTCAAAAAGTTGCGGTTCTCGAGAAATCATCAAGAAGGTAATGAAAGCGAGCGCAGCCGAGTATTTGGTGCGCTCGGATTGTATCCAGTCCGGCCATATCAGGTTCGAGGTGTTGCCTGGAGCGTTCAGTTTTTCGCCAGCCTGGGTCAATGTGTCCTTACCATCATGGATGTCAGGCTTTAGACCGGAGAATGGTCCCTTGTGTAAGTTAAATTTAGGTGGAGCGCATAAATTTTTAGTGTCGAACGTTCGGAGTGGATTGGCTTACTTGTTCCGCAGCGTCAGAATCGACCACGCGCCGTCCACCAGTCTGCGCTCCAGTTTCAGCCCGGCGCGGCGGTGGCAGGAAAGCACCCAGTTCACTTGCGTGTTCAGCAGCCCTGCCAGAATCGCGACACCGCCAGGGGCGAGGTGTGCGGATAGTTGATGCGCCATGGCGCAGAGCGGGCGGGCGAGAATGTTGGCGAAAACCAGGTCGAAGGGTGCCGCCTTGGTGATGCGCGGGTCGGCCCAGCCATCGGCCTGGATGGCGCGGATTTGCCCCGCAACCTCATTCAGCTTGGCGTTCTCTGCCGCCACACGCGCGGCACGGGCGTCGATATCGGTCGCCAGGACGTTCTTATGCAGCAGCTTGGCGGCGGCTATGGCGAGGATGCCGGAGCCGGTACCGAGGTCCAGGATGCGTTGCGGGTGGTGATGCTTCACCAGGTCTTCCAGCGTGACGAGGCAGCCGCGGGTGGAGTTATGCTCGCCAGTGCCGAAGGCGAGGCCAGCATCAAGCGTGATGGTGATGCGCCCAGGCCGTTCCGGCTCCTGAATATGGGTGCCGCGTATGGCGAAGCGGCGGCCGATAAGCTGCTCGGGGAAGGCCTGCTGGGTGCGGGCCAGCCAGCCGCCAACGGGCACCAGCCCGCGCGTTATCTCAGGCGAGAAGCCGGAGACCATCTCGGCGATCATCAAGGCAGCGGCAAGGTCTTCCTCATATTCGCCGCGTTCTTTTACACCTTGCAGGTCCCATTCATCCGCATCCTCGTCGTGATAAAACGACACCGCACGGCAGACGCTGGAAAGGGCGGCCTCGAAATTTTCCATCACGGCGGCGGGTACGCGGAGCGAGATGCACTCCAGAACTTCCTCAGCCATCCTGGCGCTCCACGAAACGGTCCAGCACGCGTTTTTCTCCTGATGTCTCGAAATCAATATCCAGCCGGTCGTCATCGGTGGCGATAACGCGGCCATAGCCGAATTTCTGGTGGAATACCCGGGCACCTACCGGAATTTTATTGGCGCGGGCTGGGCGGGCTTGCACCTCCCACGCATCCGGCCTGCGAGCCTGCACAGGAAATTGCGAGGCGGCCATGGCCGGGCGAGCGTTTTGCGGCTGGGCGGAGCCGGAACGGCGGATCACCTCTTCCGGCAGCTCGTCGATGAAGCGGCTGGGGATGGAGCTTTGCCAATTGGCATAAATGCGGCGGTTGGCGGCGTGCAGAATGATGGCGCGCTGTTTGGCGCGGGTGATCCCGACATAGGCCAGGCGGCGCTCTTCCTCCAGGCTCTTGTTGCCGCCTTCATCCAGGCTGCGCTGGTTGGGGAAAACGCCTTCTTCCCAGCCGGGGAGAAACACCGTGTCGAACTCCAACCCTTTGGCACCGTGCAGGGTCATCATGGAAACCTTGGCGCCGTCACCTTCTGCCTCTAATTCCGTAACGAGGGAGACATGTTCAAGAAAGCCCTGAAGCGTTTCGAAATCTGCCAAAGCGCGGGAAAGCTCTTTCAAATTTTCCAACCGCCCGGGTGCTTCGGGGGATTTGTCGGCTTTCAGCATGGCGATGTAGCCGGATTCTTCGAGCAGCGTATCCAACGCCACCACATGGCCCTGGGATTCCAGAATGCTCCGCCAATCCGCGAGTTGCTCTGAAAGCCCGCGCAAAGTGCCGCCGAGTTTGCCTTTGAAGCTGTTTTCCGCCAGCAGCGCCAGCATGGCGCCTTGCAGGGAAAGGGTGCGCGCACGGGCGGCTTCATAAAGCGTGCGCAAGGCGGCATCGCCCACGCCGCGTTTGGGCGTGTTCACAATACGCTCGAAGGCGAGATCATCCGATGGCTGCGCCAGCACGCGCAAATACGCAATGGCATCGCGGATTTCGGCGCGTTCATAAAAGCGTAAGCCGCCGACGATGCGGTAAGGCACGCCGAGGGTGAGCAGACGTTCCTCGAAGGCGCGGGTTTGGAAGCCGGCGCGGATGAGGATGGCGATTTCGTTCAATGAATGCCCGGAGCGCCAGAGCGATTCGATGCGGCTGCCGACGGCGCGGGCTTCCTCCTCCGAATCCCACAAGGAGATCACCTCGACCTTCTCGCCCTCGGCATTTTTGCGGCCAGCATGCAGGGTTTTACCCAACCGGCCCTCATTATGCGCGATGAGATGCGAGGCGGCGGATAGGATGGGCGCGGTGGAGCGGTAATTTGCCTCCAGCCGGACGATTTTGGCACCCGGGAAATCCCGTTCGAATTTCAGGATGTTTTCAATTTCCGCGCCGCGCCAGGAATAGATGCTTTGGTCGTCATCGCCCACGCAGCAGATGTTTTTATGCCCCTGGGCCAGCAGCCGCAGCCAGTAATACTGGACGAGATTGGTGTCCTGGTACTCATCCACCAGAATGTAGCGGAAGGCGCGGTGGTAATGCGCCAGCACCTCGGAATCGGTTTTTAAGAGGTGCACCATCAGCAGCAGCAGATCGCCGAAATCAACCGCGTTGAGCTGGCGCAGCCGGGCCTGATAGGCAGCGTAGAATTCCTCAGCGCGGCCATTGGCGAAGTCTGAGCTTTCGCTGGCCGGAATCTGCCCCGGCATGAAGCCTTTGTCTTTCCAGCGCTGGATTTGCGCCATCAGCGCATTGGGCGGCCAGCGTTTGAAATCGATGCGCGAGGCTTCGAGAATCTGTTTCAGCAGGCGGAGCTGGTCGTCCGTGTCCAGAATCGAGAAGCTGCTGGAAAGCCCCACACGGTCGGCAAAGCGGCGCAGCATCCGGGCGCAGAGGGAGTGGAACGTGCCGAGCCACAGACCTTCCTGCGGCCCGCCCATGATCTTGGCCACGCGCTCGCGCATTTCCCGCGCGGCTTTGTTGGTGAAAGTGACGGTAAGAATCTGGTTGGGGAAGGCTTTGCGGCTGAGGAGGATATGGGCGAAGCGGGTGGTGAGCACGCGGGTTTTGCCGGTGCCAGCCCCCGCCAGCACCAGCACGGGCCCATCCGTCGCCTCTACGGCTTCGCGCTGGGCGGTGTTCAGCCCCTCCAGATAATCGCTCAAGCGGCGGTTGCCTCGGGCTTCACCCCCAGAATGCGGGCGATGGCATAGGAAAGGTCCGGGCGGTTCAAAGTATAAAAATGGAACTCGTCTATGCCATTGGCCTGGAGCAGGCGCACTTGCTCAGCGGCCACGGCGGCGGCCACCATGCGGCGGGTCTCCGCGTCGTCATCCAGCCCCTCGAACATGCCCGCCATCCAGCTGGGCACGGAGGTGCCGCAGGCTTCGGCAAATTTTTTCATCTGGCTGAAATTGGTAACAGGCAATATGCCGGGCACGATGGGGGCTTTTATGCCCGCGGCCACAGCGCGGTCCAGGAAGCGCAGGAAGATGGCATTGTCGAAGAACACCTGGGTGATGGCGCGGGTGGCCCCGGCATCCAGCTTGCGCTTCAAATTGTCGAGGTCCGCTTCCGGGCTTGAGGCTTGCGGGTGGGTTTCAGGGTAGGCGGCGACAGAGATTTCGAAATCTGCGATTTTTTTCAAACCTGCCACCAGATCCGCCGCGAAAGCGTAGCCGCCAGGGTGGGGCGCATAGGTTTCACCATTGGGCGCGTCCCCGCGCAGGGCGACGATATGTTTCACCCCGGCCTGCCAGTACCGCTCAGCGACCTCGTTTACCGCCTCCCTGGTGGCACCCACGCAGGTGAGGTGGGCAGCGGGGGTAAGGGCGGTTTCCTTAACGATACGCAGCACGGTGGCGTGGGTACGCTCCTGCGTGGAGCCGCCCGCGCCATAGGTGACAGAGACGAAGGCCGGGCGCAAAGTGGCCAGACGCTCGACGCAATGCCAGAGCTGGGTTTCCAGCGCCTCGGTTTTCGGCGGGAAAAATTCGAACGAGATGGCGGGCGGTTCCGCCCCTTCGCGCGCCGGCAGGGGGGCAATCCGCTCGCCGGTGGCCCAGCGTTCCAGAGTGTGTCGGACAGGGGAATGTGTCATGTTAGCGTGCTCCGTCAGCCGCGTTAGGTGGCAGGCCGGGCGGGTTTAAGCAAGTGGCATGAGGGCCACAGGCTGAATGAAGCTCTGGCTACCCCGTTGACGGAACGGTAATGACGCACACATCTTATGTCGCACCATGTGGTTGGCCCGGATGTCAGGAGAATGAAGATGACGAAGTTGCACCGCCGGCTGAAGCAAGGCTTTGCCTTGATCATTCCTGCTCTGGCCCTGACGACGGCGCTCTCGGGCTGCGCGACGCCGCCACCCAAATCCGACACGGCGGATTATCAGGCTTATCAGCAGCTTAATGACCCGCTGGAGCCGACAAACCGGGTTTTTTATACGGTGAACGACAAGCTCGACACCTATTTCATGAAACCGGTGGCTGAAGGGTATGTGTACATCACCACCCAGGGCATTCGTAACCATGTGGGGGATTTTGCTTCCAATATCGACGAGCCCGCGCGGATGCTGAACTTTATGGCGGAAGGGCATTCCTCGGATGCTGGCACCTCCCTGGTGCGGTTTGTGGTTAATTCCACAATTGGTATCGGCGGCATCTTCGACCCCGCAACTTCCATGGGTTACCCGGAAACGGATACCGATTTTGGTTTGACGCTTGCGAGCTGGGGCGTGCCCGCCGGGCCGTATCTTTATTTGCCATTCTTTGGGCCTTCTGGCGTACGAGACGTGACGAAGTATCCGGTGGAATGGTTTGCCACCCCCATGGAGGCCGCGCCCGCAAGTGCTGCTCTCTCTGATTTCGGTTATACAGAAACGGGGCTCCACCTTGTAAACAAAAGGGCGGAGCTGATTCAGCCGATCGACCAGATTAAAGCCACGGCGCTGGACCCCTATGCCACATTCCGGAGCCTTTATCGCCAATCTCGTGCCTCACAATTGCAGCAGATTGGGCAGCGCGACAACCGAACCTGGCCAGATTGGTACCGCCAACCGGCTCAATGAGGATTAAAGGACAGATCATGTATTTTCGCCGATTCATTCTGGGGGCTGCGGCCTCTGTTCCTGTGCTTGCCTTGATGGCGGGCACCGCGCAGGCGGTAACGCCCGACCAGGCCAAGAGCTTTATCTCAGATTCGGGTAACAAGCTGGTCGCCATTGTTAATGGCAGCGGCTCCGAGAACCAGAAGGCCAGCCAGTTGCGCAATCTGGTGAACCAGATTGTCGCCGTGAACCGGGTGGGGAATTATGTTCTGGGCCGCTACAATAATGTCGCCACCCCGGCGCAGAAACAGCAGTTCCAGACGCTGTTCCACCAGCTTTTGAGCTATAACATCACTTATCAGATCAAAGCTTATCAGGGTATTACCTTCACAGTGAACAGCGCCACTCAGCAGGGTGATGATGTGCTGGTGGACACCACCGTGACCGCACCGCAGAAAGCCCCCGCCGATGTCGGTTGGGTAGTGGAGGATGATGCCGGGCAGCCGAAGATCATCGACGTGATTGTGGCGGGCACCAGCCTGCGGATTACCACCCGGAATGATTATGCGGGCGTGATTACCGATAATGGCGGGCAGGTTTCGGCATTGCTGAATGCCATGCAGAGCCAGATTTCTAAAGTATCTGCGGCGCAGTAAAAGCCGGATGTGAAAAGGGGGCCGGTTGGCCCCCTTTGTTTTTTCTCAGGGCGCGGCGGCGCCTGTGCCATCCCCCGGCGCGGTGGGCGGAGCAGGTGGCGGGTTGAGCAGCTCGTTCCAGTCCAGCGGCGGCATCTCACCTGTTTTCTGGCCGTTTATGGTGACCCCATTTTTACCGTACACGGTGTTCATCGTCAGCACCTGTCCATCGGCCTCAGTGGTGGTGAGGTAGGGCGAGAACCGTGCTTCAAATTGACTCACATCATCCTGCAACGCCGGGTAGGCGGTGGTGAGGGCGGAAGTGAGCTGGTCGAGATGGTTGACGGCAAGGTGCCCTGTGCCTGAAGGCTGGGCGGCGTTATCGAATGCAATGCTGCCCTTGGCCTTGAGCTGGCTGGGGCCAAGGGTGAGGATGAGCTTGCCCTGGCCATGACCGCCTGCGAGCGCCCATTGGTGCAGGCTTTGCAGCATGAAATGGATGCGCGCGTCACCAGGGGGAAGGGAAGCCACCTGTTTGGCGATGCTTTGCCAATCCAGCGGGCCGGAAAGCCGCATTGAAAGACCAAGATAAGCAATCTGCCCGTTGAATGGTAGGTTGATGAGCCGGGCGAGGATGGGCGAGAGCTGAAAATGGTTCAGTTTTTCGTCCAGCAGCATCGCCGTTTGGGCCGGGCCTGCTTTGGCGTTCAACGATTCGCGCAATACCAGGCTGTCGATCTGCGCCACTTGCAGGCTGCCATTACTGGCGAGCAGGTTAATGCCGGCGAAGCGCGCATCACCGCCGGTGATGGGGTTGCTGGTATTGCCGGTCCAGAGCGAGGGAGAGAGAGTCTCGGTAATGTCTGCCACGGCAAAGGTGAGCGCGCCGGAGGCGTCAGCCGTGGTGATGGCGATGCTCAGCGGCATATCCACGTGCAGAAGCAGTGGGGAGAGGAGGTCGATATGCAGTCCGATGCTGGCAGCATGCGCGCTGAACGCAGGGCCGGAAGCCTCTGGCCGGGATGTCCAGCTAGGGTTTGTTAGGGCCACGCTGGCGACAAGCGGAGAGCTGCTGGTGGTGAGCTTGTCGTAGCTGATCTGCACCGTGCCGGACGCGTTTGCCCGGCTGATCTCAGCCGCGACAAGCTGCTTCAGCCGCATTTCAGCGTAAAGCCACACCCCCAGCCAGGCCAGAACGATTAAAACCGCGAGCCCGGCCAGCCCTTTGATAAAACCCCGCATCAGCGATCCCCTCAGGATTTGTTTTCCTCTCCGTTGTGCCGCACCCTTGACCCGGGGCCAAGTGTGGAGGCTTTAGCATCTGCATGAAGATTTATTCGGATTGGCGGGCCTTGCCGCCCGTGGCGCGCGGCGCCAGCGTGGCCATGGGCAATTTCGACGGTGTGCATATTGGCCATGTGGCCGTGCTGCGCGCCGCCCATGCCGCTCGGCCAGACGCCCCGCGGGCTGTGCTGACCTTCGAGCCGCATCCGCGAGAATATTTCCGCCCGCAGGACCCGCCCTTCCGGCTGACCCTGGCGGCGGAGCGTGAAGCGGCTCTGGCGGCGCTGGGGGTAGAGGTTTTGTATCAGTTGCCGTTTGATACGGCGTTCTCCCATCTCGCCGCTGAAGCCTTTGTGCAGGATATTCTGTTCAAGGGCATAGGTGCCGTGCATCTTTCCTGCGGGGCGGATTTCGCCTTCGGCCACCGGCGCGGGGGGGATGTGGCGTTTCTGGCGGCGCGGGCCGAGGCGCTGGGCATCGGGCTTTCCCTCGTGCCGCCGGTTGCGGACGCACAGGGGCCGATTTCCTCCACGCGCATCCGGCGCTTGTTGCAGGATGGCTACCCGGAGCGCGCGGCGGCACTATTGGGCCGGCCATGTTCCATCAGGGGTGAGGTTGTGCATGGCGATGCCCGGGGGCGGACCATTGGCTTCCCCACGGCGAATATCGTGCTGGGCCGGCATTTGGAGCCGCAACGTGGGGTTTACGCCGTAACCGCCATGATTGGTGGCAAGTTGGTAAAGGGTGTGGCCAATATCGGCTCCCGCCCTACGGTGGGGGGCACGGAGCCCCGGCTGGAGGCGCATTTCTTCGATTTCGACGGCGATTTATACGGGCAGGAACTTTCAGTGCAGCTACGCCATTTTATCCGCGAGGAGCAGAAATTTGCCTCCTTTGATTTGCTGAAGGCGCAGATTGGCCGTGATGCCACCCATGCCCGCCGCCTGCTTGACGCTTTGCCGGGCAGCGCCGCATAAATGCGCCATGACCGGCCTTTGCATACGAATTATACCGCCTGCCCGGGCCTGAAACGGGTTTTCGCCGCGTCTTTTTCCACCGCCTGGTGATGGTTTTCCATGAGTGATTCGTTGACCGATTATAAATCCACTGTGTTTTTGCCGCGCACGGAATTCCCGATGCGTGGGGAGCTGCCCAAGCGCGAACCCGAGATGCTGAAGCGCTGGGCGGAGATGAACCTTTGGGCGCGCCTGCGTGCGGCGGCCGAGGGTAAAACCCCGTTCGTGCTGCATGACGGCCCGCCTTACGCCAACGGCAATCTGCATATTGGCCATGCGCTGAACAAGATTCACAAGGATGTCATCAACCGCGCGCAATCCATGGCCGGGCGGGATGTGGATTATATTCCCGGCTGGGACTGCCACGGCCTGCCGATTGAGTGGAAGGTTGAGGAAAAATACCGCGCCAAGAAGCTGGATAAGGATCAGGTTCCGGTTCTGGAATTCCGCAAGGAATGCCGGGAATATGCGCAAGCTTGGCTGGAGGTGCAGTCCGCCGAGTTCCAACGCTTAGGCGTGATGGGCGATTGGGCGCGGCGCTATGCCACCATGGATTTCGCCTCCGAGGCGGCGATTGCAGGCGAGATCGGCAAGTTTTTGATGAACGGCGCGCTGTATCGGGGCTTGCGGCCGGTGATGTGGAGCCCGGTGGAGAAAACCGCTCTGGCGGAAGCCGAGGTTGAGTATCACGATAAGAAAGATACCGCGATCTATGTGCGGTTTCCGGCGGCGAATGACGTGTTTGCCGGTTGTGCCATCGTTATCTGGACCACCACGCCTTGGACCATTCCGGGTAATCGCGGCCTCGCGGCGGGGCATGAGCTGGAATATGCTCTGGTCACCGTGGACGAGGTGACCGAGGGCAGCCTGGCCGTGAAGGGCGAGAAGCTGATTGTTGGCACATCCCTGCTGGAAGGGTTTGCCAAGGAAATTGGCATTACCGCCTATTCCGTGGGTGAGCGTTTCCCGGGGACGAGGCTGAATGGCCTGCGTTTTCATCACCCGCTGGCCAAGGTGAGCGAGGGGTATAATTTCCACGTTGAAGTGATGCTGGGCGAGTTCGTGACCATGGAGGCGGGCACTGGCATTGTGCATATGGCCCCTGGCCATGGCGAGGATGATTTCCAACTCTGCAAGGCCCATGGCATTTCAGTGCCGGATACGGTGGCGGATGACGGCACGTTTTACCAGAACGTGCCGCTGTTTGCGGGCTTGCATGTGTACAAGGCGGCGGACCCGGTTTGCGCGAAGCTGGTTGAGGCGGGGA
>JAKBCH010000063.1 GCA_021808055.1 Pseudomonadota bacterium
TCCTCGATGCTCTTGAGCAAGCTTTATACCAACGCCGACCTCGGCAGGGGGGCAAACTCATCCACCATAGCGACCGCGGCAGCCAATATGTCTCAATCAAATACACCGAGCGCCTGGCCGAAGCCGGGATCGAGCCCTCCGTCGGCAGCGTCGGTGACAGCTATGACAACGCGATGGCCGAAACCATCAACGGCCTCTACAAGGCGGAAGTCATTCACCGGCGCTCCTGGCGATCCTTCGAGGCCGTCGAACTTGCAACACTGACCTGGGTCGATTGGTTCAACAACCGGCGCTTGCTGGAACCCATCGGAAATATCCCACCCGCCGAAGCCGAAAGCCGATACTATGCCACGCTGGAAAATCAGCCAATGGCAGCGTAATAACTTAAATCAAACGGCCTCCGGGATTCCCGAGGCGGTTCACGGCAAAAAGGCAGGTTCTTGTTGGTTATGCGCAAAACCCATTACTTTGTGAGTGTGCTACATCCAAGCATAGGTTTTCTTAATTTAGCTTTTCGCGTTTTCTTCTTTGAATGTTTCGAAGATAATTGGGATTTAATTTCCTCGGCTTGAAGATTAAAAGACTGAAAATATCCGCATATAACACTCGTCACAGCTTGTATGACAGCAGCATGAGATAAGTGGTTCGTTTGCGAAAGGCTAGCTTGGAAACGATCCAACTCGGCTAATAGTTGATTCAAATCAGTCGTATCAAACATATGAAGAGACGTCCCAGGGCATCATTTCTCTAATTTCCAATAAGTAGCTTTGTCTATCTTTATTTTAATGATAAACTACAAGTTGAATTAAAAAACAACCACTAATTGTGTGAAGAATTTTGGTAAATGCTTTATGCTTTACCTTATTAACTATCTAAAACTAAAAATTTTTATTAAAAAATAATACTAGTTGAACAAAATCATAATTTTTATTAAGATATTTATTTTGAGATAGAGTTTGATTGCTCACAATTAACTTTTTAAATTTTCAGGCGATGTCTCGGAGCGAAGTATATGAACCGCTCCAGTCGAACTGGAAGGCTTCACCGGCTGCGAAGACCAGCGGCACGAAGGTGCCTCGGTGGTCTGCTGCTCAATCTGACGCTCCACCTTCCAGCAGCAGACAAATGCCGCAACCCGGCCATAGGAACCGCCATAACCCAGCGCCGCGAGATCAGCATGCATCTGCTTTGTCGTGCGCCTCTGCTTGCGCGATTTGGCCCCCTCCTGCCGCAGCCAGCCCGTCAGCTTCTCGGCAAATGGGTCCAGCTTGCTTGGCCCGTCGGGAAGCTTGAATTGCGGCTCAACCTCGTCAGACCGCAGGAATACGCAAACTACCTCAGAAACTCAGGCTATACGTCAAATTAGATGAAAGAGACACCTAGCGTTTAGTTAAGGGTGCTGGCTCTTGTTTCGATGATACATTTCTTGCCATCATTTTCACACTTCCGCACCAATCGAACCTCATATCTGCCCAAGACCCTGCTTCAATGCACAAGGCTTGGCATCATATCGTTCTGGATAATCGCCGCCGCCGCAAGCTGCTGGTCTGCGGCAATCGCTATGGGCGTGCCATCCGCCGCATGAATGGAGAAAGCCGGGCCGGCCTCGGTCATCACCGGCTTTACAAAGGCAATTTCCTCAAGCCCCAACAAGGCCAACTGCGCAGGAGAGATATGATGAATATCCAGCATAGTGCCAGGATTGAAATTGGCTGTGCCGTCATGGTCTTTGATGTTCATCGTCTATCCTTTCAGGCCCGACGAGCCGGAAGCCCCAGCTTGACGTCCCATTATGTCTGAATTCAGGTTAAGCCTTTATTTTACCAGCCTCTGCCCCGTATTGGTCTGTTCAATCCCCATCCACCATTCTGGTGGCCCCGGGCATCTTGCCCTGGCCACGCGAGATAGGGATGGTTTTCACTACGGGCTGCGGCACCGGGCGGATCAAATCCACATGCAGCAAACCGTTATCCAGCCAGGCACCTTTCACCTCTATCCCTTCCGCGATCACAAAGGCTCGCTGAAACTGCCGCGCTGCAATGCCCCGGTGTAAAAACACCCGCCCCTGCACATCGTCAGTCTGGCGGCCTCTTATCACCAACTGGTTATCTTCCAGGGTGATTTGCAGGTCATCCATGGTAAATCCGGCCACCGCGAGGGTAATGCGCAACGAAACCGGGCTGAGCTGCTCGATATTGTAAGGCGGGTAGCCGTCCGAGGAGTTTTTTGCCGCGCGTTCGATCATCTGTTCCAGATGGTCGAAACCCAAAAACAGCGGCGAGGTAAAAACGCGAGTATTCATACAAGAAGCTCCCCCATATGAGCGAAGCAGGTTAAGGGCCCCCCGAAGAGGCACCCGGGCCTTTATGTTGGCATGGTTTTACAGCGATGCAAGAGGGGCGCGTTGCAGGGGCAGCCGCGGCGGATTACATGCGGGGAATGTCTGAGACACAATCTGCCGCCCCGCTGCTGCCCATCCTCATCTACCCCGAGCCCGTGCTGCGCAAGCTGGCCCGGCCCGTTACCCCGGCGGATGCTGACGAGGTGCGCCGCCTGGTGCCCTCCATGTTCGCCACCATGTACAAAGCGCCCGGCATTGGCCTGGCCGCCAACCAGATCGGCAGCCTGCTGCGCGTGATCGTGTTGGATGTGGCACCGAAGGACGAGCAGAACCCCATCGCCCTCATCAACCCGGAAATCATCGCCCAATCCGCTGAAACCGCAACCCAGGAGGAAGGCTGCCTTTCCATTCCAGAGCTTTATGCCGAGGTCACCCGCCCGGCGCGGGTGAAAGTGCGTTACCAGGATTTGGACGGGGTTAAGAAGGAAATCGAAGCCGATGGCCTGCTTTCCGCCTGTTTGCAGCATGAAATCGACCATCTGAACGGCGTGTTGTTCGTGGATTACCTTTCAGCACTGAAGCGCAACATGTTGCTGCGCAAGCTGGCCAAGGCGCAGAAGCGGTAATGGCCCAATCGCTCAAACTCGCCTTCATGGGCTCGCCGGATTTCGCGGTGCCGGCCCTGCGCGCCTTGGTGGAAGCTGGGCATGAAATTGTAGCGGTGTACGCCCAGCCCCCCAAGCCCGCCGGGCGCGGCCAGAAAGAGCAGCCCTGCCCCGTTCACGCCGCCGCTTTGGCGCTTGGCCTGACTGTCCGCACGCCCGCCAAACTGCGGAAAAACCCAGAAGAGCTGGATTTTTTCCGGGCCTTGAACCTTGATGCCGCCATCGTCGCCGCTTACGGCCTTATTTTGCCGCAGGATTTTCTGGACGCCCCAAAACGCGGCTGCCTGAACATCCACGGCTCCCTGCTGCCACGCTGGCGCGGTGCGGCCCCCATCCAGGCCGCCATCGAAGCCGGGGATGTGGAAACCGGCATCACCATCATGCAGATGGAAGCCGGGCTGGACACCGGCCCCGCGCTGCGCAAAGAGGCCACGCCCATCGGTGCCAATGATACATCCGCCGATTTGCACGACCGGCTGGCCGAGCTGGGGGCGAAGCTGATCCTGCGGGAGCTGGCCGAACCCAGCACCCCCATCGCCCAGAACGAAGCATTTTCCAATTACGCGCCCAAGCTCTCCCGCGAGGATGCGCGGCTGAACTTCCTGCTGCCCGCCGCTGTGCTGGAACGGCGTATTCGCGCGTTTTACCCCTGGCCCGGCGCGCTGGGCCTGCTGGGGGAGATGGTGGTGAAAATCCTCGCCGCCGAAGTGGTGCCAGGCGAAGGCGTGCCCGGCACGTTGCTGCCCGGCGGCCTTGTTATCGCCTGCGGGGAGAATGCCTTGCGCATCACCCGCCTGCAACGCGCGGGCAAAGCTGCTATGAGTGCGGATGATTTCCTGCGCGGCTACAAGCTGCCCGAAGGGGCAAGGTTTTATTGACCGTCTGGGCCTTAGAGATTGAGTACGACGGCACGCCCTTCATGGGCTGGCAGCGGCAGAAGCACGGCCTTGCCATCCAGCAGGTGATTGAGGAAGCCGCATTGCGAATCCGTGGTGGCGGGGACATCACTGACGCTGTTTCCGCTGGCCGCACCGATGCCGGGGTGCACGCGCTGGCGATGATCGTGCAGATCGAGCTGCCGGATTTCACGCCTTACCGCATCCGCGAGGCGATGAATTTTCACCTGAAGCCCCACCCCATCATCGTGCTGCGCTGCGCCCCCGCACCCGAGGGCTGGAATGCCCGTTTCTCCGCCCAAGCGCGCAGCTACCGCTACGTCATCCTTAACCGCCCCCAGCCGCCAACGCTGGAGATCAACCGTGTCTGGCATGTGAAAAACCGGCTGGACGAGCAGGCGATGCACCGCGCCGCGCAGTCTTTGCTTGGCCATCATGATTTTTCATCCTTCCGCGCCTCCGCCTGCCAGGCGAAAAGCCCCATGCGCACGCTGGATTTTTGTGCCATCCGCCGCGAAGGCGAGAAAGTGATCATGGAAACCCGGGCGCGGAGTTTCCTGCACCATCAGGTGCGCAACATCATCGGCTCACTCAAAATGGTCGGTGAAGGCCATTGGCCGGAAGCGCGCATTGCCGAAATCCTCGCTGCCAAATCCCGCCCTGCCGCCGGGCCAACCGCCCCCGCCGAGGGGTTGTATTTTACGGGTGTGGAGTATGATCCACCGCTTGAACTGAGCTGAACACCGGCTCAAACTCGGTGTCCCAGGAGTCTCCAATGCCCCACGCCGATTTCGTGCACTTACGCGTCCATTCCGCCTATTCGCTCTCGGAAGGTGCCATCAAGCCCGAAAAAATCGCCGCGCTGGCGGCAGCGGATAACATGCCCGCGGTGGCGATAACCGACACCTCCAACATGTTCGGCACGCTGGAATTCACCCAATACTGCACCAAATCCGGCGTGCAGCCCCTCATCGGCTGCCAGCTTGGCCTGGCCCGTACCGGCACCATTCTGGCACCTGATTACGTGGTGGCCCTGGCGCAGAATGAGGAAGGCTATGCCAATCTGCAACGCCTCACCTCGCTCTCCTTCTTCTCGGGCGACGGCATAAAGCCGCAAATCACCCGCGAGCAGCTTTGCGAACATGCGGAAGGCTTGTTCCTGCTCACCGGCGGCGCGCTCGGCCCCATTGGCCGGTTGCTGGCGGAAGCGCAGATGGAGGAAGCCCGCGCCTATCTCTCCGTGCTGAAAAATGCCTTTCCCAACCGCATCGCCATCGAGCTTCAGCGCCATGGCGAGGCGTTGGAAGAAGCCATTGAACCTGGCTTTCTCCTCCTCGCGGAGGAGTTTGGCCTTCCGCTCGCCGCCACCAATGAATGTTTCTTCGCCAAGCGCGAAATGCATGAGGCGCATGACGCGCTGCTCTGCATCGCCGAAGGCCGCGTGCTGGCGGAAAAAGACCGCCGCCGGGTGACGCCTGAGCATTGGTTCAAACCCGCCGCCATGATGCGGGAACTTTTCAAAGACCTGCCAGATGCCTGCGACAACACCATCGCCATCGCGCAGAGCTGCTCGGTGATGACCGGCACGCGCAAGCCGCTGCTGCCACGCTGCCCGAAAGTGCGCGAAGGCGCCACGGAAGCCGAAACATTGCGCGCGATGTCTGAGGAAGGTTTGCGTGCGCGCCTCGCTTTCGAAAACATCGAGGGTGACGCACAGAAAGACTATTGGGACCGGCTGGAATTTGAGATCGGCATCATCATCCAGATGGGTTTTCCCGGCTACTTCCTCATCGTAGCGGATTTTATTCAATGGTCGAAGGACCATAACATTCCCGTCGGCCCTGGCCGTGGGTCGGGTGCGGGCTCGCTCGTTGCCTGGGCGTTGCGTATCACGGACCTCAACCCGCTGCGCTACGCCTTGCTGTTTGAGCGCTTCCTCAACCCTGAGCGCGTTTCCATGCCGGATTTCGATATCGATTTCTGCCAGGAACGGCGGGATGAAGTTATCAAATACGTGATGAATGAATATGGCGCGGACCAGGTGGCGCAGATCATCACCTTCGGTAAATTGCAAGCCCGCGCCGCAGTGCGCGATGTGGGGCGCGTGCTTGGCCTGCCCTATGGCCAAGTGAACAAGGTGGCCGAGCTGATCCCCAACAACCCGGCCAAACCCGTCACGTTAAAAGAAGCCATAGACGGCGAAAGCAAACTCCGCGAATTGCGTGACTCCGACGAGGGTCTGGCGCGGCTTTTGGAAATCGCCCAGCAGATCGAGGGGCTGTACCGCCACGCCTCCACCCATGCGGCGGGTGTCGTCATCGGCGACCGCGAGCTGGTGAAGCTGGTGCCACTTTATAAAGACCCGCGCTCAGAACTTCTCGTCACTCAGTACTCGATGAAATATGTCGAACAGGTGGGGCTGGTGAAGTTCGACTTCCTCGGCCTCACCACGCTTACCATCATAGATCGCGCGTTGAAATTCCTCCGCCGCCAGGGCATAGAACTGGATATTTCCAAAATCCCGCTGGATGACAAACCGACTTACGAAATGATCAGCCGGGGTGACACCGCCGGCGTGTTCACGTTTGAAACCAACACGTTTCGCGGCGCGCTGTTGCAGATGCGGCCAGACAGGTTTGAAGATCTCGTCGCTGCCCAGGCGCTCTGCCGCCCCGGCCCGATGGCGAACATCCCTGATTATTGCGAGCGCAAGCGCGGCGCGAAATGGGACGCGCCAGACCCCTCCATCCATCACATTTTGGAAGAAACCAACGGCATCATCGTCTACCAGGAACAAGTGATGCAGATTGCCCAGGTGATGGCGGGCTACACGCTGGCGGGGGCTGATTTGCTCCGCCGCGCCATGGGCAAGAAAATCCGCGCGGAGATGGACACGCAGCGCGAAATTTTCCTAAAAGGCGCTTTGGAAAAAGGCTTCACTGCCGAAAAAGCCAATGAGATTTTCGACCTGATGGCGAAATTCGCCGATTATGGCTTCAACAAATCCCACGCCGCGGCTTACGCGCTGGTCTCCTACCAAACCGCGTATCTCCGCGCCAACCACCCGGTCGCCTTCCTCGCCGCCTGTATGTCGCTCTCCATCGCCAACACCGAGAAAGTGGCATTGCTGCGCGCGGATGCCATGCGCGGCGGCATCAAGGTGCTCCCACCTGATGTGAATAAATCCGGCGCTGATTTTGAGGTGGAATTGCAGGAGGATGGCTCCTACGCCATCCGGTTCGCGCTCGGTGCCATCAAGCGCATCGGCATGGGGGCGATGGATGAACTGGTGAAGGCCCGCGGCAACAAGCCCTTCCGTAATATCGACGATTTTGCTGCCCGGATCGACCCCAAGACGCTGACCCGCGCGCAGATTGAAATTCTCGCCAAGGCCGGCGCGTTCGAATGCCTGGATAATAACCGCGCCCGCATCTTCAACGCGGCGGAAGCCATTTTGCGCACCGCCCAGGCGGGGCTTGCCGAGCGCGAAAGCGGGCAAATTGGTCTTTTTGGCGGCGGCGAGCCAGAGAAAATCCGCCTCGGCACCGGGCCGGACTGGCCGGAGAGCGAACGCCTGGCCTTCGAGGCCGAGGCCATCGGCTTTCACATCTCCGCCCACCCGCTGGACATGTACGCCCAGGCGTTGAAACGGCTGGACGTGACTGCCTCCGCCGCCGTTCAACGCAAGGCCGAGTCCGGCCCAACGCGTGTGAAACTGGCCGGCATTGTGGGGGCAAAGAAAGAGCGCATCACCCGCACCGGCAGCCGCATGATGTGGCTCAATTTGTCGGATATTCAGGGCAGCATCGAAGTCACGCTGTTCTCCGAGGTACTCAACCGCTCCCGCGAGATGCTGACCGAAGGCACAGCTCTGCTGGTTACCGCCGACGCCAAGATGGACGGCGAATCGCTTCGCCTCACCGCCTCAGACATCACATTGCTGGACGATGCGGCGCGGGATGCCGGGGCGGGTTTAAAAATCTGGCTGGACCGGGAAGAGGCCATTCCCTCGCTTAAAACCTTGTTTGAGCGCGAGGGCCGCGGCAAGGGCCGCATTATTCTGGTGCCCAAAACCGGCACGGAAAGGCGGTTGGAAATGCGCTTGCCCGGCGGCTTCAATGTTTCCCCGCGCCTGGCGCAGGCCGCCAAACTGGTGCCGGGGGTGGAATTGGTGGAGGACGCTTAAACCAACGCTTCAGCTCTCCTGCCCGGCTTCCGGCTCGCGCAAGGCCGTTTGCATCTCTGGCGCGTGGCTGAGCAAGAAACCCTGCGCCAGCTCATGGTAAAGTGGGTGCGGACAAACCAGCCGCGAAGCCCCCATCCCCAGCATGGCCGCCACCATGACAGGAATGGCCGCGTTGGTGTTACCTGTCATTTCCAGAACAATCACGAAAGCTGTCATTGGCGCCTGCACCACGCCGGAGAAATACCCCGCCATGCCCAGCAATGCGCCCACGCTAACTGCGCGGCCACCTTCCCCCGCTATCCATGCGCCAAGCCCCGCGCCTACGGAGAGCGACGGCGCGAAGATGCCACCTGGAATGCCCGAAACCGCCGTTATCAGCGAGGCAAGAAATTTCGCAGGCCAGAAATACCAATGCGGCGCCACACCTTCCACCGCAGCGCGGGCCGTGTCGTACCCGGTGCCAAAACTGGCACCATGGGTGGCAATGCCCAACACCGCCACAAGCAACCCGCAAACCAGTGCATAACCCGCCCGTCGCTTTGCCGGGCTAATCAATATCCAGGCTTTCGCCCGTTTGCCTATGTCCAGCATCAACCTGCTATACAACCCACCTAAAAAACCACCACCAACGCCGCACAAAACGGCCAGCCCCCAGCCACCGAGGCCCATCACAGCGGCATTGCTGCTGCCGAAATACGTATAATTGCCTAACATGCCCAGCGAGACGAGACCGGAGAGGATCACCGCCGTCAGCACCAGGCCGTTGGTTTTAACCTCGAAGCTGCGGCTCATTTCCTCGATAGCAAACACTACACCTGCGAGTGGCGCGTTGAACGCCGCGGCGATGCCCGCCGCAGAGCCAGCAAGAATTAATCCGCGCTCGTGCTGCACCCCGCGCAACCTCGCCACTTGCAGCATGATGGCGGCTCCCACCTGCACCGTCGGCCCCTCGCGCCCCACTGAAGCTCCGCACAGCAGCCCCACTACCGTCAGCCCGATTTTGGCGACCGCTATGCGCACTGAAAGCAACGTGCGGCTGGCAACCCCTCGCGGCAATTGCCGCGCCGCGATAGCCTGCGGAATGCCGCTGCCCTGCGCCCCGGCAAACACACTGCCCGCCGCCCAGGCGCAGAACACAAACCCCAACGGTGTAATAAGCAAGGGTAACGCCCAAAACAGGCCGCTTACGTGAAAAAACAGGTTTTCCGCGCCATCCGCCGCACGGGCAAACAAAACGCTCATCGCACCCACCGCCACGGCACCGCTCCAAAATGCCACGCGGCGGCGCCACATCCGACCCGTCAGCCCCGGCAACAGGCTGCCTGGTGCTCTAAACCTGCTTTTCAAGCTCTTGCCTCCCGTCCCTAACGCCGCTAGAAGCCCGACAACGGATATGGGCACTTAGCTCAGCGGTAGAGCATCACCTTGACATGGTGGGGGTCACAGGTTCAATCCCTGTAGTGCCCACCATATCCGGTTTTACCTTTTAAATCATATGATTAACGTTTTCGCTCCGGTAGCGCATTCACCCTATCTGGCTTCGTGTGCGCCTTGTGAACCGCCAAAAGCTTGACTGCAAAACAATCCCGGCCCATTTGGGCGCCAGCTTTCTTTTCTCAGCAGAGGTATGTTTGTCCAAGGAAGATATGATTGAGTTCAGCGGCA
>JAKBCH010000012.1 GCA_021808055.1 Pseudomonadota bacterium
AAGGGAATGCCTGCCGCTTCCGCTGCCCGCGCTGCCTGCACCTCGCCGCGCCGTGCATACATGCCGGCCAGGCCCACGGGGGCGATGGCAACAGGCATCGCCATAGGCTGGCCGAACAGACTGGTGGAAAGATCGTATTCCGCCACGTTCTTCAGCACGCGTTGGCGCAAGGCGAGGTCTGCCAGGTCTGCCACGTTGCGGCGCAGGGTTTGCTCCGCATAGGCGCCGCCATCGGCGTAATGGAACAGAAAGGACGGCAGACGGCGGCGCGCGGCCTCACGGAAATCTGTGGTGGAGGAAATGATCATGGTTTGGCCAATCTTCTTACAAAAATAGCCGCCCGGCCAGGGCGCCGGTTAGGTAACCAATGGCGGCGTGGCGCGGGCAAGCTCCAGAAACGTCGCTGCCGCCTTGGGCACGTAGCGTTCCTTATGCCGCACGGCTTGAAAGGGGCGTGGGGGCAGCAGCATATTGGCGCGCTTTAACGCCCCGGCGGAAAGCGCGTGCAGGCACACCAAAGGCGAGAGGCACGCCGCCCCGGCACCTCCGGCCACAGCTTCTCGTACCGCCTCGTTAGACGGCAAGGTGAGCACAATGTTCAAGGCATCCTCCGGCAAGCCGCGTTCCGCCAGCGCGGCGAGAAATGCCTCCCGCGTGCCAGACCCTTCCTCACGGAACACCCATGCCTGGCGGCGCAGATCCGCGTTGGTTAATTCTCCGCCTCTGGCCCAGGGGTGGCCGGGGGCGACTAGCACCGCCATGCGTTCGCCCGTTATGGGCTCCACATGCAGGGAAGGGGCGTCCAGCGGGCCTTCCACAAACCCCAGCTCGGCCTCGCCTTCCGCCACCGCCTGCGCCACCTTGGCGGTGTTGCCGATGGCGAGGTCAATAACAAAACCAGGATGCTGGCGATGAAATTCCACGATCAGCCGGGGCAGATAATAGCTGGCGATGGTCTGGCTGGCATAAACGGTAAGCCGCCCGCGCTTTAGCCCGGCGTAATCGCGCAGCGCCGTTTCTGCTGCCGTGGCGCGGGCCAGCACGGCGCGGGCCTCGGCCAGAAACAGCCGCCCGGTTTCCGTGAGGGTGATATTGCGGCCCACACGGTCGAAAAATTTTACCTCGTGCTGGTTTTCCAGCGCGGCGATGGAGGCTGAGACCGCCGCCTGTGTGAGGTTGAGCGCTGTTGCGGCGCGGGTGATGTGCTGACGCTCCGCTACGGCGGCGAAGATACGCAATTGTTCCAGGGTCATGGAAAATACATAAATTAGATTTGTTAATATGAAAAGAATAATCAGTTTTTAAAATATATTTGGCGGCCGTATTTCAAGCCTGTCGAAAGGCAGGTTGATTATGTTGTCCAGACCCTTTTCCTATCACGAGCACCCCGTCGAGATTGTGCGGCAATTCACCCCCAACTGGTTCACCGTAACCATGGGTACTGGCGTGCTGGCGCTGCTGTTAAACCAATTGCCCGGCCCGGCTTGGCTGCCGGTTCTGGCGGCTGGGGTGTGGCGGGCAAATATCGCGCTGTTTTCGCTGTTTTCTCTGCTTTATATCGCGCATTGGCTGTTTTATACGCGCCAGGCGATAAACAGCCTCAGCCATTCTGTGGTGCCGATGTTTTTGGGTGCCATTCCGATGGGGTTTGCCACCATCGTGAACGGCACCCTGGTGTTTGGCCACAACCCGGAGCTTGCCTTGCGGTTGTGGGAAATTGACCTGGTGCTCTCTGTTCTCATTGGTCTTGGCGTGCCTTTTGCCATGGTGGTGAGCCAGAAACATGCGCTGGAAGCCATGACTGGGGTTTGGTTGTTGCCGATTGTGGCCTGTGAGGTTGCTGCGGCGAGCGGGGCGTTGCTGGCACCGCATTTGCCTGCACATGTGGCAGTTAACTTAGTGCTGGCGGGATATGTGTTGTGGGCGCTTTCCGTGCCGCTGGCGATGGGTATCATCACCATTCTGTTTTTGCGGCTGGTGCTGCATTCCCTGCCGCCGGCGGAAATGGCGGTTTCATCCTGGCTGGCTTTGGGCCCACTGGGGACAGGTGCGCTGGGGCTGCTGCTGCTGGGCCATGCCGCACCGGCGGCCTTCGTTGGCAGCAAGCTGGCGTTCATAGGCAGCGTGGCGCAGGGCATTGGGGTTATCGGCGGGCTGGTGGTTTGGGCTTATGGCGCCTGGTGGCTGGCCCTGGCGGTGGCGATGGTGCTGGCGCAGCGCCCGCACAAGCTGCCGTTTAACATGGGCTGGTGGGGCTTCACCTTCCCGCTGGGCGTGTTCATTTTGGCGACCAACGCGCTGGGGGCGCAAACCGGGCTGGCCGCGTTTACGATTGCGGGCCACACGATGACCGGGGTTTTTGTAGCACTTTGGGGCCTGGTGGCGCTGCGGACCCTGCGCGGGGCCTATCATGGCTCGCTGTTTGCTTCGCCTCTTGTGCCGCCGCAAGTGGTGCGCTCTGGCCCCGCCGTGGCTGTTGCCCCTGCCAGCCGATGCGGCTAGAAGGGCTGCCACGGACCCGTAGCTCAGCTGGATAGAGTGTTGCCCTCCGAAGGCAAAGGTCGCGCGTTCGAATCGCGCCGGGTCCGCCAGAAAACCAGATGGTTGAATTGGTTTATAGCGACCACAAAAAGACCCAGGTGCTTCGTCCCGCGTTTTACGGCTGCAAGTTCTGGCAGACCGGACCTTATGACACCTGTAGCAGAATGAATATGACAACAGATGGGCAGACACTGCGTCACCACCTATCTATGCACGGGAGGTCTTCACTTTAGTCCTTCTACCGACTGTGGCAATTCTAACTCTCTATTCCCGCTCCAGAGACCAAGCTTTAATAAGGCTCCGATTACCACGCCTTTTACGATCCTTAGAACGATGCAGCATGTCAGCGCGAGCAAACAGAGCCACACGACAGAGGCAAAAAATCCTGGGATATAATGAAAATAGAAGAAAAGCGTGATGAAAATTGCCATGATGTGAACAACGATTACCATGGCGATATAGATTGGTGTGTCGTCCGCAGGCATGTCTCCAAGTGGCGCATCACAGATTTCGCAGTGATGCTTCACTTTCAGGTAACCCGAGAAGATCCCTGATTTTGCACATTGGGGGCATTTACCACGAAGGCCGCGCCAGATAACGGCGCACCAGCCGGAAGCCGTTGTAGCCGGTCCAATGGTGGAGCGTGCGGTGTGTTCTCGATTAGGGCTGAACAAAAATTCGTCCTCTGCTTCAAGTCTATTTTGGATGTTCGATTGACCCTACCGCACGGTCGTTCTTTTCTCTCAAATCTGGTTTCCGATTTAGCCGATTGGTTATAAATTTGGCGAGAGTTCTGTGACTTCGCGACGGAAGCTGAGCGTATCCCCCCATTCTTCGGTCCAGACTCCGGAATCCAACTCCCGCGCATAGCGGTGCCCGGCGAAAACGGCCCAGGCTATGGGGCCGGGGGCTGCCGCATCGCCGATGATTTGAACCGAATGGATGCCTGCATCCGCCCAATCTGCCTGCCGCGACAGAAGCTGATGATAAAGACTGTCATTGGCTTGGCGTGAAGTGACCATCACGAAAGCGGTTGCCTCCAACACATGCCGCGCATCGGTATAGATGCAGTTTGTCTCCACCCCTTCGGCACGAATCTCCGTGACGCCGGTGTTCAATAGGATTTTCACCCCCGCTTCGATCAGGCGCCGATGGATTGCGGCTTGCTCCAGCGTATTTCGCGTCCAGTCCGACACATAGGCGGCGGGGGTGACCAGAACCACCTCGCACCCGGCCTGGGCCAGGCGTTCAGCAATGACGCCGCCCATGTAGTAATGATCGTCATCGAACAGCACCACCCGGCCTGTGGGCAAACGACCTTCCATGATGTCGTCGGGCGTAAAAACGGGCAGGGTGCCATGCACGGGCATGGGCACCACATGCTGGCGGGCCACGCCGTCTGCGCGCCAAATGCTGCCCGTGGCGATGCAGATATTCTGGAAGCCGAATTCCAGCACATCGTCCACCCCCAATGCGGAGCCGGGATACATTTGCACATTCGGCCGCTGGCCAAGCTGGTACATCCGGTAATCCATCACCCGCCCCCAGGCGGCAAGGCCGGGTAGCAAGCGCTCACGCGCCACGCGGCCGCCAAAGGCCTCCCGCGCCTCGGCCAGCGCGACATCATAGCCACGCAGGCTCAGCGCCCGCGCCGCTTCCAGCCCCGCCGGCCCGGAGCCGATGACCAGCACTGATTCGGATGCGCCCTTGGACGCTATTTTTTCAGGGTGCCAGCCGCGCCGCCATTCCTCCATGAAGGTGGGATTTTGCGTGCACCGGCTGATCGACATGGTCATGTCTCCGGTGATGCAGATGTTGCAGCCGATGCATTCGCGGATATCTTCGACCCTGCCTTCCTCGATTTTTTTTGGCAGGAACGGGTCTGCGATGGAAGGGCGCGCGCAGCCGATGAAATCCAGCACACCCTGGCGGACGAGACGCGCCATCACATCCGGCGAGGTGAAGCGCCCGACACCCACCACCGGCTTGGAGGTAAGGTCTCGTATGCCTTTCACCAGAACCTCCTGTGCGGCTTCCTCCTTGAAGCGGGAAGGGCCGGAGCAATCCTCCCAGGTGCCGTGTGCCAGATCCCAGAGATCCGGAAGATCCTTGTTCATCTCAATGAAGTCGCGGACCTCATTGTTAGAGAAACCAAGTTCACCGATCGTCTCGTCAAGGCTGACGCGCAGGGTAATGCCCATCGTGTCGCCAATCGCATCCCGCATATCGGCGATCACCTCGTTCACGAAGCGTGAGCGGTTTTCCAGGCTGCCGCCATACTCATCCGAACGCTGATTGGTGGCGCGCGAGAGAAAATGCTGGAACACGCCGAAGCCATGGGCACCATACAGGCAGATCAGATCAAACCCGGCAAGCTTGGAGCGTTTTGCGGCATTTACGAACCAGCGGCGGAGATTTTTGATGTCGCCCTTATCCATCGCGCGCGCCTGCACCGGGTCGTTGGTGAAAGTGCGGATGGGCAAGGCGGTGGGCGCCAGCGGGACTTCCTTAGTGTAAAGGTTTGGTCCGTTAATG
Source organism: Pseudomonadota bacterium (assembly GCA_021808055.1). Next base: position 5,077 of record JAKBCH010000012.1, read on the forward strand.
CCGGAATAGGCAAGCTGAATACCGGCCAGCGCGCCATGAGTCTTCATGGCGTCTGACATGCGGCGCAGGGATGGGATATCCGCATCATCCCAGAGCCGTAATTCAATGAACGGCGTGATCTCAGATGTCTGGTGCATCTCGGTTTGTTCGGTAAAAATGACGCCCCAGCCGCCTTCGGCCTTAATCCCGCGCATCGCCGCGACAGAAGAAGGGTCTCGATACCCGCCGCCATTGCAGTGTGGCACTTGATAGAAGCGGTTTTTAGCTGTCAGTGGGCCGATGGCCAGCGGCTCGAACAGAATGTCGTAGGAGGAGTTACGCATTGCCGTGACTTTTCATCATCTGTGTCCTTCTTGACGCCGGAAACAAAGAAAACAGCAGAAACCTAAAAATTACAACGGTTCAGATGCTTCTCGGGCTTATGCTTTGATTAATGCATTCATCAAGGCCAGATTCTAGGGACAGGATTTAGTTTTGTGGTCCCCGAAGGACCCAGGCGCCTTTTCGACGTAGCACAAAAAGATAATACGCCGCAGACGCGATCACGACACCAAGAGTCGTAAACAGGCTCGGCCGCCCGATCACCGGGTCTTGCCAGTTGGCGTAGGTGACGTACACCAACATTAAAAGTGCGCCAATTGGAGCGAGAGGAAAAAACGGCATACGATAATGCCCATGCCCTGTTGTACCGCGCTTGCGGCCAAGAATGACCGCCAGACATAGAGAGGCATAAATAACGATAAGACCGGTTCCTGTAATCACAAACAGAGCCGTCTCGTTCACGAAACACGCAGCGACAGCAAGTACGCCGCAAAATAGCGTTGAGATGTAGGGTGAATGGAAACGCGAATGCGTTTTTACTAAAAAATTATCGATACCTAAAGGCCAGACTTTATCCCGCGCCGTGCTGAAAACCATGCGTGCCGCGGCCAAAATGCACGCGATCATCGCATTGAAAATGGCCAACGCTATACCCAGGCTGATAATTGTATTGATTGTTGAACCAGATCGACTCGCAATAAAATCACCAAACATGTTCGACGAACCGAAAAGGCTTTTCAGATCATTTGCACCCATCAATACGGCTGTTAACGGGAAAATTTCACAAAGCACCGTAATGCCGAGGGCCATGAGAATGGCGCGGCCAATTTTTTTGGTTGCGTCGTGCATCTCTTCACCAAAATAAACCGCGGAGCCATAGCCATTATATGCAAAAATCGCGATTGTAACGCCCATACCGATAGCCCCAATAGGCGCTCCCGCGAGAGCAGTACCTTTAAGCATAACGGGATGAAAAATGAGATCGGTTATTGGCCGGTTGACATGCGCAAACCCAAGAACAACGAGCAAGATGAGCGCAAGCACCTCAATGATAAGAAAAATTCCAGTAATAACGGCATTGCTTCTAATGTTCAATGTTGAAATCAGTGTTGCAAGAATAACCGCTACGACGGCTGTTGAAACAACCTGCAAATGAGGGAACAACACTGTTAGATAGCTGCTAAGACCGAGGGCAAATACTGCGGGAATTAAAATGCTGCTCAGCGTGTTGACGCCCAAGATAATGAACCCCGCAAGAGGACCAACCACTCGGCCTACAATGGCATATTCGCCACCTGTCAATGGAAATGCCGATGCAAGCTCCGCATAGACAAGGGACATGAAAACCCCGACGATTGCGGCGAAAATCATACTCAAAAACGCGCCCGATCCAGCCGTTTGCACGATACCTGGAATGATTATAAACACTGAAGACGCCGGCGAAACGGCTGACAGTGTTATTAGCAGCGTGCCTAGAATTTTCATGCTGCGATGAAGACCGTCGGCAACCGGCACTGCGCCGATATCACCAGATATTTCCTTGCTTTGTATTTCAGACATCGTTGCCTCCCTTATTTTTAAAGGCCCTGGGCGATTAGTCTTCGGCCATTTTTGAAATCCAAATATTGTGTGTTCACCGCTTGACCGCTGGCAAGACAAGGTCAGCCAACCGCTCTGGGTCAATGGCATGAACAACATGTCCGTGCTTTCCGGTCATGGTTTCAGCCGCGAGCATCGCGTTTAAAATCGCCTCGTCGACGCTCTCTACAGTCGCGGTGAACAGCCCATCCATGTCATCGTTACTGACGGCATCGAACTTGAGCAGAGGCGGTTCAGGCAACTCACCTGGGTCGTTCGCGGTTGAGAAAGCCATGAAGATATCGCCAGAGTTGTTGCCTGAAACAGTACCGCTCCGGCCAATACCGATGCTAACCCGCCGTGCGATGCGCTCAAGCTGGGATGAAACCAGCGGCGCATCAGTGGCTATGATGACGATGATGGACCCTTTTTCTGACGACCACATCGCGTTTTCGGGCATCAGCTCACCAACCGGTACGCCACAAACTTTTAACCAGGGGCGTAACCCATGATTTGCTTGAACAAGCGCGCCCAAGCGGTAAGTGCCTGCCCGTAAAGAGACAATGCGCGAGGCTGTGCCAATGCCTCCTTTGAATTCATATGTGATCATTCCGGTACCGCCCCCCACATTTCCTTCTGGAACGGGACCGGTCGCAGCGCCATTGATCGCATTCAACACATGATCTTCTTGAACATGCAATCCAGCAATATCGTTCAACCAGCCGTCAAATGTCTCGCCAACAACGGGCAGGGGCCACACCGTTTCACCAATTTTTTCGGGGAATTTTTCAATCAGCCATCTGGCTGTTGCGTGATGTGCAATGCCAAGTGAGCAGGTGTTGGTAATTGTTATCGGCCCGGTGAATGACCCCGCTTCACGTATCCAGTGGCAACCCGTCAGCTCTCCGTTTCCGTTCATAGAGAACGTTCCCGCCCAAACAGGATGCAACAAATGCTTCGGGGGACGCGGGAGAATAGCGGTCACGCCCGTTCGCACGGGGCCAGGGTCGGCGATAAGCGTGGTAAACCCTACACTGACACCGGGGACATCTGTAATTGCATTCATAGGCCCTGGCACACCAGGTATAGGTAGGCCAAGGCCCCGTGCGCGGCGGCGCCCATTGGGTGAGAATAAATGTGCCTCTAAATCATCTGATGGCAAATCCGTCTCCAATTTGCTTTTTTTTCTAGAGTTTGGGTATTGTCGCCACATTGCTGAAGATCAGCGTGAACCGGTATCCCCCTGCTGGGTTACGCCTAATAAATTTTTCAACCCTTTAGAGGTAGAAATATGGATATCTCGGTCGCGGACCTCGGATTCCATCAGCGTCTTGGTCATTTGATTGGAGCCTTGAACGGCGAGAAATTCTGGCCTTCACTCGCTGGTTTTTTGCGGCATTCAGTACCGTTTGATTCATGGGTAGCAGTTGTGTTCCGCGCAAACTTGCCGCCCATCGTTTTATACGAAGGCGATAGCGATATGGTCGAGGATGCTTTGTTTAACGACTATATTCGCAGTTTATATCTACTTGATCCGTTTTATGCATTTGCTCAACAAATGCAGAGCGACCCCACTATTTCATTTGGCCTTTATAAATTGAATGAAGTTGCGCCAGAGCATTTTCGGGAGACTGATTATTATCGGCGCTATTTTGTTCATAATGTCGTTGTCGACGAAGTTCAGTATCTCATGAATATACCAGGATTTGGCGTTCTTTCGTTATCTCTTGGTCGCCGGAGTTGCTTTACCGAAGATGAAATCGGCATTCTTTGTTTGTATATACCTTGGTGTATTGCGCTGATGCACCAAGGGATGCTGGCCGATGGAAATCGTATATTGGCATTAGCAGCCAAAACAGTTCCAGAAAATCGGCAGATGCTGCTTGAGAAGCGATTGCGTGAAACGGGGTCGCCGCATCTCACAAATCGGGAGGTGGAGGTTGCTTTGCTTTTACTTGCCGGGCATTCAACAAAGGGAATCGCCAATCAAATAGGCATATCACCAGAAACGGTTAAAGCGCATCGTCGGAATCTTTATGACAAATTAGGCGTTTCAACACATGCGGGTCTTTTTGCACTCTTTATGGCGGTCGATGGGTCGCAAGTTTGAAGATCAGACCAGGGCATCTTTGAATACGTTGATCCCAGAGTTAACGATGGGATGATTAATAAATCAGTGCGACATCGCACGGGTGGTCGAGCGCCGCCAGGCTTCACGCTCGCTCCTGTCGTGAGCGAACCTGAAGTCATCGCGCTCTAGTGCATTTTTCCTTCGCATTGGTTTACGGAAAATGCTCTCGTTTATTGTCTTGGCGCGCAATTTTATCCGATCAGATGAAAGTCATCTGATCGGATGTTGCACTGGGGGCTATTCAAACAGACGAGTTATTTCACGCCCGGGAAGATGCAGAGAATTTCAAAGGCGATATTCGCCGCCATCAGGGCGGTGGTGCCTTGCGGGTCATAGGGCGGAGAAACCTCGACCACGTCACCGCCGACAATCTCCAGCCCATCCAGCCCGCGGATAATCTCCAGCCCTTGCGGGACGGTCAGGCCGCCGATCTCTGGCGTGCCGGTGCCGGGGGTGAAGGCGGGGTCCAGGCTGTCGATATCAAACGAGAGGTAAACCGGCCCGGTGCCGAGCTTGGCTTTGATCTCCAGCATCAGCGGCGTCAGAGATTTGTGCCAGCATTCATGCGCTTCGACGACAGTGAAACCCTGGTTGCGGCCCCAGTCAAATTCGTCGGCCGCATAGCCGGTGCCACGCAGGCCGATCTGCACGGTGCGCCTGGGGTCGATCAACCCTTCTTCCACCGCCCGGCGGAAGGGCGTGCCATGAGCGATTTTTTCGCCGAACATCGTGTCGTTAATGTCAGCATGGGCATCGACATGCACCAGCCCCACCGGGCCGTGCTTTTTGGCCATGGCACGCAAAATGGGCAGGGCGATGGTATGGTCTCCGCCCAGCGTGACCGGCTTGCAGTTGGTGGCCAGAATATCATCGTATGCGCGTTCAATGCGGGCGATGGAATCGTGCAGATTATACGGGTTTACCGCGATATCCCCAATATCCGCGATCCGCAGGCTATCGAACGGCCCCTTGCGGGTGGCGACATTATAGGGGCGCAGCATTACGGATTCCGTGCGGATCTGGCGAGGGCCAAAGCGGGTGCCAGTGCGGTTGGAGGTGCCTAGGTCGAACGGCACGCCGACGAAGCAGGCATCCAGCCCCTCGGCCGAGGGATAAACCGGCAGACGCATCATCGAGGCGATGCCACCGCTGCGCGGCATCTCGTTACCGCTCAAAGGTTGGGGGAAAGGGGGCTTGTCCATCATATTGTCTCCTTGCTGGCCGCGGCGGCAATTTGTGTAACCTGCCAAGCTCTTTCGATAAATAACGCGGGCATCCCATTTAGTTTGATTTCCTTCAATCAAATGATAGGTTCAGGTCAATGATAGAAGAAGCAGGAGTGCTCCGGGATGGCGCGGCTCGATAGTGTGGATCTGCGGTTGCTGCGCGTGTTCGTCACCGTGGTGGAGGCGCGTGGTTTCAGCGCAGCGCAGACAATGCTGAATGTGAACACCTCCACCATTTCCAACCAGATTACGGCGCTCGAGACGCGGCTGGGGGTGAAGCTGTGCCAGCGCGGGCGCGCGGGTTTTAAGTTAACAGAAGATGGCGCCACCATCTTCTCTGAAACGCAGAAGCTGTTCTCGGCCATTGATGGGTTCGACATGCGCGCCAGCGCGCTGCGCGCCAATGTGCGCGGCAGGCTGAATATCGGGCTGTTGGACAATACGATCAGCGATGAACAGGCGCGGGTGGAAGGGCTGCTGCATAAATTCACCCAGATGATGGGCGATGTGCAGATCAATTTGGAAGTGAAATCCCCCAACGAGTTGCTGCGCGATGTGCTGGACGGAAAGCTGCATGTGGCGATTGGCAGTTTTCCAAAAATTCTGCTCGGGTTGAGTTATACCAAACTCTATGAGGAGCGGCATTATTTCTATTGCGCTGCGTCCCATCCTTTATACGAACTGAAGGAAATTCAAATCACGCAGGCTGTGATTTCGAAATACCGTTTGGTTTCGCGCGGGTATTGGGGCTCGCGTGATGCAAAACATATACGTTCAGAACGCGCCAGCGCCACGGTGAACAATATGGAAGCCGCCGCGCGGCTGATTCTTTCCGGCGATTATCTCGGCTATCTGCCTGAGCATTACGCGAAGGTTTGGGAGCAGGCAAAGACAATCAAGAAGCTACTGCCCGCGGAGCTGAGTTATTTGGCTCCCTTCGAGGTTGCCTATGATCCGGCGAAGCTGGCATTGCCGCCGGTGAAGCTGTTCACCTCACTGGCGGCCTCCGTTTTGGCGCGGGAAACCTGATAACCCACGCCGATTGGCTTAAAGATTGGTACCCAGCGCCTCATTGCTGGCGGCAATGGCGGAACGCTCGGCGGAGAGGTCGAGATTGCGGGTGATGAGATAATAGACCACACCCGCGACCAGCAGCCCCGGCGCCCAGGAAATATCGACATCCCCCAACGCGTGGGCAATTGGCCCCTCATACAGCCCGGCCAGGTTGAAGAACGGCACGCTGGCTGCAAAGCCGACGGCATAGGCGATGAGCCCGCGCGCACCCCAGGCACCGTAAATGCCGTTGGGGGTGAAGAAATCCTTGATGGCGTAATGGCCTTTGCGTACGAAGAAATAATCCATCAGGTTTACCGCTGTCCATGGCACCAGCAGATACAGCATGATGGAGAGTGCATCATAAAGTGCGTTGACAGCATTGGCGTTGAGCGAGAGAGACACGGCCAGCCACAGAATCGCCAACGCGATAACACCCGCGATGCGCACGCCGCGCGAGAAGGGGATGTTGGCGAAGCAATCCAGCCCCGTTACCAGAGTGAGCATACCGGAATAGGCATTCAGCCCCATGGTGGCGGTGAGGGCCGCAACCGAGACCAGCACGGTGAGCGTGCCCAGATGAGGGATTATTGAATTGCCGGCAGAGCTGACCGCGACCATGCCATCCGACGCGCCGAGATAGGCAGCAAGCCAGGCACCCAGAATGATCAGCCAGATCGCGGCGCCAGACGCGCCGAGATAAACATTCCAGACCAGGGCCGCGCGCTTCTGCCCGGCTGGCAGATAGCGCGTATAGTCTGACACATATGGCGCGTAGGTGATGTTATATGATGCACAGGCGGCGAACTGGGCCGCGAAGGCGATCCAGCCAAAGCTGGTATGGCCGGGCGCATGGGGGGCAATGAAGCCGAACAAAATGGCACCGGAGACGATGACATAAAGTGGCAGGCTGACCCAGAACAGCACACGAAAGACGATATGCAGCCAGTCATGCCCAAAAATGGCGATGATGGCGGCCACAGCGCCCAGCGACAGCGCCACGGTGGGGATATGCCAGCCGAAGAGATGGTTGAGACCCTGGGAGATGAGCACTGTATCCACCACATTGAAGCCCGCAAAGGTGAACAGCGTGCCCAGGAGCGGGATGATGACGCCGCGATAGCCGAATTGCGCGCGCGACTGTATCATTTGCGGCAGGCCGAGATCCGGCCCCTGGCTGGCATGGAAGGCCATGAACAGCGTGCCAAACAAGACCCCCAGCACCGAGGCCAGAACAGTGGCACCAAAGCCCAACCCCATGCTCGGCCCGATGAATCCGATGGCGATGGTGAAAAACTGGAAATTGCCAAGGAACCAGAAAGGCCCCTGGGTAGAGACTTTGCCATGGCGCTCAGCCGGGGGCACGAAGTCTATGGAACGTGATTCAATCCCCAGGCTGGGGCCATTGCGGGTGCTTCCGGCTTCTGTGTCAGCAAGCGTTACCATTTGGTCCTCGCGGCGTTCGTGATGAGAGCACAAAGCATATCACCCATGACGCAGGCGCAAACATAACGTTGTCACAGCGGATAGTTTGAAAATATGTGAAGTTTTTGAGTGTGCGCCCTGATAGGCGATCGTTAAGTATTGGTTGGTTCAAGGCACTCTTATGTTGCCTTGGCCGTGACTTTGCTGCATCCCGTGGTTGCTCCTCCAGATTGCGCCGTCCGGTCGCCTCGGTGGCGGCGGCATGCCTCTGAGCAATAGCGGACCTCGTCCCAGACTTTGCTCCATTTTTTGCGCCACGTGAACGGACGCTTGCAAAAAGCGCAGTTTTTAACAGGTAGATTAGCTTTTTCGATGCGCTTTCCCATCACAGCCGGCCCTCACGCAGAGCGGTCATGTGCGCTGCAGCCTGGCGGCGCAGCGCGGCTTGTTTCTCGACACCCATCTTATCCCAGGTGGAATAGACGTAAGGCATTCGTGCATTGGCACTGAAACGTTCTCGGTGGCGGCTGAGAAAATCCCAATAGAGCGCGTTGAACGGGCAGGCGCGCTCGCCGACAGACACTGTTGGATCATAGGCACAGCCATCGCAGAAATTGCTCATGCGCCGGATGTAATTGCCGCTGGCAGCGTAAGGTTTTGAGGCGAGCAGCCCGCCATCGGCGTGTAGCGCCATGCCGATTGTGTTGGGTGCCTCAACCCATTCATAGGCATCGGCATAGACCGCGAGATACCATTCGTGCACTTGCTGTGGGTTGAGCCCCGCCAGCAGCGCAAAATTGCCGGTGATCATCAGCCGTTGGATATGGTGCGAATAGGCATGTTCATAAGTGTGGCGCAAAGCTTCGCGCATACAGAACATGCGGGTCTCGCCGCTCCAGTAGAACCAGGGCAGCGGCTCTTGGGCGTTCAGCGCGTTGCGCTCGGTGTAGCCTGGCATGTAGCGCCAATAAATGCCGCGCACATATTCGCGCCAGCCAAGAATTTGGCGGATGAAGCCCTCAGCGGCATTAAGCGGCGCGTTGCCCGCGCGGTAGGCATCCTCGGCCTTGCGGCAAACCTCCAGCGGGTAGAGCAGCCCGGCATTGATATAGGCGGCGAGCAGGGAATGACGCAGATAAGGCTCTCCCGCGACCATGGCGTCCTGATAGTCACCGAAACCGGGCAGGATCTGTTGAATGAAATGCTCAAGTTCGCGCAGGGTCTGGCGACGCGTGACGGCAAAATGGAACGGCTCCAACTGCCCGTAGGCATCTGGAAAGCGGCGCTTAACCAGAGCCAGAACCTCCAGCGTAATCGCGTCTTTACGAAAGCTGAGGCGTGGCGGAGAGTTAAGCCCAGCCTTGGGTGGTTTACGATTCTCCGTGTCGTAATTCCATTTTCCGCCAGTCGGTTTGTCATCTTTTTCCAGCAACACATCATGGCGCCGGCGCATCTCCCGGTAGAAATATTCCATCCGCAATTCGCGCCGCCCTTCAGCCCAGGCGTTGAACTGCGCATGGGTACAGAGAAAGCGTGTGTCCGGCTGGATTTCGAGCGGAACCGGAAGGGCGAGCCGCAATGCTTCGAAGCCTTCGCGGAGGCGCCATTCACCTGGTTCGGTAACGACGACACTTTCTGGCGACAACGCGGCGGCAGCACGCAGAATTTCGCCATCGATTGTATGGCTGTTCTCGGGGTCGTCGAGCTTCACATAGCGCACATTATAGCCAGCTTCACGCAGGGCTTTGGCGAAATGGCGCATGGCAGAAAACAGAAAGGCAATTTTCTTGATGTGATGACGCACATAGCTCGCTTCCGCCATCACCTCGGCAAGCAGGAACACGTCATGAGCCTTGTTAGCACCTGCGACGACATCAAGCCGCGTAGAGAGTTGATCGCCAAGGATGACGCGCAATATCGTTTCGGCCAATCGGTGCGTCCTTTTTTATCAGTGCTGATATTATGAGCGGCATCCTGTGCGAAATTTCAATAAGCTGCAAATGAATCGGGGTCGGGTTGGTATTATTGGCTTGGATAAAAACCCCACAGAACCCGATGCCCGTGCGATTCATCGCCAAGCAGGTTTGCTAAAAATGCGCGGCTATTAAAACGCGGCGTATACAGCCAATCAACCGCGCCATTTTTGCAAACCAGGGACGCTGTTTCACGGTTTCAGATCATGGCGTAGCCTTCAATTTTAGCCATGTCTTAGCCTCCCGTTGCGAAGCCGGGGTAGAGCGTCATACCGCCATCGACATAAAGTGTTGCGCCGGTGACGTAGTCAGCCGCATCGGAAACCAGCCAGGCAGCGGCATGGGCAATGTCATCAGGCTCGCCGATGCGTGAGTAAGGTACAAGCTGCATGAGCTTTTTATATGCTTCCGGCGTATCCCAGGCGTCCCGGTTGATGGGCGTTCGAATGGCGCCGGGAGCCACTGAATTTGCGCGTATACGCAAGGGGGCAACTTCCTGCGCGATGCTGCGCATCATCATGTTGATGCCACCTTTTGATGTTGCATAATTCACGTGGCCAGCCCAGGGAATTTCCTGATGGACCGAGCTTGTGCAGAGAAGCTTGCCGGTGGCCAAAGAAACTTCCGGGATTGGACCACGGCGCTTAAACTCACGTATCGCAGCGCGGGCGGCAAGAAATTGGCCCGTGAGGTTGACGCTGATAACCTTGTTCCACTGCTCCAGGGTCATTTCATCAAATGGCGCGTCAGCTTGTAGCCCGGCATTGCTTACCGCGATATGAAGTGTACCGAAATGCTGGATGGCCTGAGCAAACATACCCTCCACTTCGTCTTCTTTCGAAACATCGGCGGATATGGCGAGGGCGCGGCGGCCAAGCGCTTCAATCTCGTGGGCAATTTCCTCCGCCGCCGCGGAATCACCTATGTAATTCACCACCACATCCGCGCCGGATCTGGCGAGACCAAGCGCCACAGCCTTGCCGATGCCCGAACTGGCGCCGGTGACAAGCGCGGGTTGGCCTGAAAGGACAACGGGATATTGTATCTGCGGCCATGCATTTTTTTCATTTTGGCCGTTGATCCGTGTGTCTGCCATGATGATCTCCTGCTTGTTCAGTAGGCAGTCCTCACTTATGGCGGAGATGCGGCAGATCAACACTTTGCGGACAACGAAGCTTTTCCGGAGCCTGTCTTATTTTTAACTTTTTTGAGGTGTGGTGCCGGGTGAGGGATTTGAACCCCCGACCTTCGGTTTACAAAACCGCTGCACTACCACTGTGCTAACCCGGCGCGCGGCGTCGCTGTACTGGAAAATTCAGGCTACATCAACAGCCTGATTACAGCCCCAGGCGGTCTCGGGCGCGGTACCACCAGGAGCCCGCGATGGTGAGCGGCACGCGCAATGCCCGCCCGCCGGGGAAGGGAAAGTAAGGTAGTCCGGCGAACACATCAAAACGCCGGGTATCGCCGCTGACGGCCTCGGCCAGTATGCGGGCGAGCAGATGCGTGGTGGTGACGCCATGGCCGCTATCGCCATGCGAGAAATATACATTTGGCGCCAGCCGGCCGATTTGCGGGAAGCGGGTGAGGGTGAGGGCAAAGGTGCCGCTCCAGGCGAAATCCACCCGCGCATCCTTCAGGCTGGGGAAGGTTTTGTGCAGCAGCGGGAGAATTTTGGCCCGCACGCTTGCGGGGTCCTGCCCGCCATAAACCGTGCCGCCGCCGTAAAGTATTCGGTTGTCAGCGGTGCGGCGGAAATAATCGAGGAAGTAATTGCAATCTTCCACGCACATGTCGCTGGGCAAAAGTGCCGCTGCGTCCTCGCCCAGCGGCTCCGTGGCGAGAACCTGGGTTGAGACGGGCATGATGCGGCCTTCCAGCTCTGGCAGCACGCCTTGCAGGTAAGCGTTGCCGCAAACCAGCACTGTTTTGGCCTTAACCTCGCCCTGGGCGGTGATGACACGCGTTATATCGCCCATGTGCAGCGCCGTGACGGGGCTGTTTTCATAAATCACCCCGCCCAGGGATTCGAAGGCGGCGGCCTCGCCCTGCACGAGGTTGAGCGGGTGAACATGCCCGCCTTTGTGATCGATCAGCCCGCCGACATAGCGTTCGGTTTTTACGTGGCGCTGCAGGGCGGGCTTGTCCAGCAGCTCAAAACCGTCAGTGAAGCCAAAATCGCCCCAGGTTTTGACGTGGCGGGCGAGGCCGCGCATCTGGGCGGAGGTAAAGGCCGTGAAAATATTGCCGGGTTTGAGGTCGCATTGAATGCCATATTGGGCGGCGCGGGCGCGGATAATCTCTGCGCCTTCGCGGGCCATGGAACCGATTATGCGGCCAGCCTGCGCGCCATAGCGCGCGGAGATAACATCGAGGTCGCGCGAGTAGCCATTGATGATCTGCCCGCCATTCCGTCCGGAGGCACCGAAGCCGATTTTCACGGCTTCCAGCAGCACGACATTCACGCCGCGCTGGGCAAGCTCAAGGGCCGCGTTCACGCCGGTGAAGCCGCCGCCAATGATACAGACATCCGCACTGACCGCACCGTTTAAGGGTGGCCGGGCATCCTTCCGGTTGGCCGTTGCGGCGTAATAAGAACCAACATGCTCAGTCATTGTGGATTGGTCCCATCAACAAGATCCCAAAGATCGCCCCCAGCACACTCATGGTGATAACCATGAGCCGGATTCTATAAGCTGCGGCGCGGGCCTGTGCCAACGTTTCCTGGCGCATATTGGCTATGGCCGCGGCCACGCGGGCGGCCAGAGGGGCGGTGCCAGTGGTGACGATGGCGGCGGTATCATCATCCACCTTGCCCGCCAGTGCGGCGATGGCGGCCTGCTGGGCGGCGGGGGTGGGGGCGGCCAGCACCGCATCCAACGCGGCTTGCTGGTGCAGCTCATCCACCAGCGGGGCGGGGATGGAGAAGCTGGCGAAGGTGCCAATGAGCCCTGGCAACAAAAAACAACACAGCATAAAGCCGATGCGGGAGGGGGAAACCTTGCGGGCCATGCCTGGTGCTCGGTTGCTTAACCCGCCGCGGCGGGTTGATTGGGGGCGCTTTCTGAAGCAGGGGGCGCATCGTCGATGGTCGGCTTTAATGCGGCGAGCAGGGTCTGGCGGAGCTGGGCGAGTTTGCGCTCGTTTTTAACCTTCATGCCGAACACGTCCTTCACATAAAACACGTCCACGGCGCGCACGCCGTAGGTGGTGACATGTGCGGAGGCAATTTGCAGCCCTTCCTCTGAAATGGCGGCGGTTACATCGTGCAGCAGGCCAGGGCGGTCGCGCCCGTTCACCTCAATAACGGTATGCCTGTTGGAGGCGTGGTTATCCACCACCACGCGCGGCGGCACATGGATGGCGCGCATACGCCCAGGCACCAGGCTCTTGGTGGCTTTGCGGATTTCCGCCGCCAGCTTGATCCGCCCGGTGAGCGTGTGTTCGATGGCGCTGGAAAGCCGGGCGAGGCGAGGGGAGGATTCGAACGGGCCGCCATTGGCGTCTTGAATCCAGAACGTATCCAGCGCCATGCCATCGGTGAGGGTATGGATCCGCGCATCCACGATCGAGGCACCCGCGATGGCAAGCGCACCGGCGATCTGGCTGAACAGCCCGGCATGGTCGGCGGTGTAAACCACAACCTCCGTTACCGCGCGGGCAGGCAGGGGCTCGCTTTTGATGGTGAGCGGCGCGTTCCGGGCTTTGGCGTCGCGGATCATGCGGCCATGGCGCTCGATGCTCTCCGGGTCGAAGCCCAGCCAATAGCTGGGATAGCCGAGGGAGAGGAAATCCTCCCGCGCCTCGTCTGGCCAGTCGCTCAGCAGGGAGCTGACGACCTCCTTGACCTTTGCGATACGCATATCGCGCTCGGTGGTGGAGAGTCCGCCTTCCAGAACTTCCGCAACACGGGTGTAGAGCTCGCGCAACAAGGTAGCTTTCCAGCCATTCCACACCTTGGGTGAAACCGCGCGGATATCCGAGATGGTGAGAATGTGCAGCAGGCGCAGCCGCTCAGGACTTTGGATGGTGTCGGCCAGATCCAGAATGGTTTTCGGGTCGTCGATATCGCGGGAAAAGGCGGTCTGGCTGAGCAACAGATGGTGCAGCACAAGCCAGGAGACCATTTCCGTCTCTTCCTGGTCCAGCCCCAAGGCCGGGCAGATGGTGAGCGCCAGTTCCGCGCCCAGCACGGAATGGTCGCCGCCTCTTCCCTTGGCGATATCATGCAGCAGAACCGCGACGTAAAGCGCGCGGCGAGACTGAATTTGGCCGACAAGCTCGGTCGAGACCGGTGCGACCTCCTTCAATTTGCCGTTTTCCAGCAGATTGAGATTGCGGATGGCCTGCACGGTATGAACATCCACCGTGTAAACATGGTAGGTATCGAACTGCATCTGCCCGACAATGCGCCGCCAATCCGGCATGAAGCGGCCCAGGATGCCGCATTCATTCAAAATGCCCAGCCATTCGGAGGAATCACCCGTCGGGCTTGTTGCCTGGCCGTCGCCACCGCAGAGCAGGTTGAGAAACAGCGCGGCGGCTTTTTTATTGCCGCGCAAATCAGCGCCGAGTGCAGCACAGCGAATGAGCGTGCGCTTGGCCAAGGGGTGCAGGGCAAGCCCGCGGTCGCGCGCCTCGATGAGAATGCGGAAGATGCTGGTGGGGTCGGTCGCCGGGTCGTGACCGGGTGCGAAGAGAATTTGTCCATCCGCCAGCACAAAGCCTGCGGCGATGAGCGAGGCATCTGTGGTGGGGGCGATGGCGGGTGGGCCGAGGGCGACGCGAATAAGGGCGGGTTCCAGCACGCTGGTGACGCGCGCAACCTCGCGTACCACCAAGAAGTAATGACGCATGAAGCGTTCCACGCCATCTTGCCTGCCATGGCGGGTATAGCCCATGCGGGCCCCCACCACGGGCTGGAAGTCGAAGGTTAAACGTTCTTCCGCCCGGCCCGCGACGTAATGCAGGTGGAAGCGCACGGTCCAGAGATATTCCCAGGCGCGCTTACAGGCGCGGGCCTCGGTTTCGGTGAGGATGCCGCCGCCGGGGCTATCCTTGCCCACCAGCTCGGTCATGGCGAAGGTGTTGAACACGTAGCGGGAGAGCCAATAGAGCGTTTGCAGGTCTCGCAAGCCGCCTTTGCCCTCTTTCACATTTGGCTCGACCATGAAGGGTGTGTCGCCAAACCGCTTGTGGCGGGCGGCGCGTTCGGCCTGCTTCTCGTGGATGTATTCGCCCGGGCCCTCGGCGGCGCAATCGGCCCGGAAGGCAGTTTGGAAATGCGCGAACAGCGAGCGGTCCCCGGCGAGGCAGCGTGCATCCAGCATCGAGGTCCGGATGGTAACGTCCTCTTTTGCCTCGCGCAGGCAATCTTCCAGGCTGCGCACGGCATGGCCAACCTTCAGCCCGAGATCCCACAGGAAATACAGAATGAATTCAACCGCCTTGTTCAACGCGGCGGATGGCCCGGGGCCGGTGAGGAACAGCAGGTCGATATCCGAAAACGGTGCCAGCGTGGCGCGGCCATAACCACCGGTGGCCGCCATGGCCAGCTTGTCCTCTGCGGCAAGCGGCATCAGCTGCAGCGTGTAGGTGAGCATGGCGCCAATCAGCTCATCCATCAACCAGGCATGCAGCCGTGCAGCCTGGAGCCCGTTCAACCCGTCTGTTTCAAAACAGGTTTGCACATGCATTTGTATCCGTCCGAGCTGGCGGCGGAAGGCGATGAGTGCCTCATCACGCGGGGGCGGCACCGCTGTTTCCAGGAACGCGGCGAGGGCGGCGGAGATATCGGGCAGTTTCCTGGTTTCAGGCATACCGAACACGCTAAATCAAACTGGGGTTAGTTGGAAATGAAGACAAACGATTTAGCTCGCATTTTCCGTGAAGCCGCTGCGGATTTGCCGCACTTGCTCACGCAGTTGGTAAAGCTGGCCTAACGCCTCGCGCGGGGAGAGGCTGTCGGGCTCCAGGGCCAGCAACGCCAGCAACAGGCGCTCTGTTTCGGGTGAGGGGGCTGGCGGCGGGGAGGCAAAAAGCGGCAGCGGGGTGGCGGTATTTTGCTGGCGTTCGGCGGCTTTTAGCAGGGTTTCAGCCCGGCGCAGCACCGCATCTGGCACGCCTGCCAGGCGCGCAACATGCACGCCCCAGCTCTTTTGCGCGGCACCTTCGATAACTTCGTGCATAAACACCACCTCGCCGCGAAACTCCTTCACCCGCATCGTATGCGCTTTAAGGCGCGGCAGGGCTTCGGAAAGCTGCACTAGCTCATGAAAATGTGTGGCAAATATGGCGCGGCTTCGGTTCTGGTTATGCAGGCTTTCCAGCACCGCCTGGGCGATGGCCAGGCCATCGCGCGTGCCCGTGCCCCGGCCGATCTCATCCACGATAACGAAACTTTTCGGCCCCGCCTGGTGCAGAATGGCGGCGGTTTCAGTCATTTCCACCATGAAGGTGGAACGGCCGGAGGCGAGGTCATCCGCCGCTCCCACGCGGGAAAACAGCCTATCCACCAGCCCGAGCCGCATGTCCTCGGCCGGCACCGGCAGCCCCGCCTGGGCCAGCACCACCAGCAGCGCGTTCTGGCGCAGGAAGGTGGATTTACCCGCCATGTTGGGGCCGGTAAGCAGCATCAACCGCTGGCTGGGGGAAAGCTCGCAAGCATTGGGAATGAACCCGATACCCGGTGGCAGCGCCGCTTCCACCACCGGGTGGCGCCCCGCGGTGATGGAGAATGCCTCGTCGTCTGAAAGCACCGGGCAGCAATAACGGCCAGAAAGCGAGAGCTGGGCGGCACTTTGCAGCACATCCACCAGCGCCAGCGCGGCCGCGCATTCGGCCAGTTTCTCCGCCATGTCCAGCACTTGTTTCACCAACCAGGAGAACACCAGCCGCTCCCGCGCGCCGGCGCGGGCACCGGCCTCGGTGATCCGGCGGTCCAGCTCTGAAAGCTCCGGCTGGGTGAAGCGCGCCCCATTGGCCATGCCCTGGCGCAATTGCAGTTCAGGATAGGCGCGCAGCCCCTCCACCGCCCCGGCGGGCGCTTCCAGCACATAGCCAAGCTGGGCGTGATGGCGGATTTTCAAAGCGGCGACGCCGTAGCGCTGGGCAAGCTCGGTTTGAAATTCCGCGATGATGCGGCGGGTATCGTCCCGCAGGGCGCGCTCGGCATCCAGCTCGCCATCGAAGCCAGTGGCGATGGCGTTGCCTTCATCCAGCCGCAGCGGCGCAGGCTCGGCCAAGACGGCCTGCAAGGTGGTTAGCAAATTCGGAGCAGGGTTGAGGGCGGCGGCTTTCAGCAACGCAACACCATCCGGCAGCAAGGGGGCGAGGGCCATGCCCGCTTTCAGACCGGCTTTGATGGCGGCGAGGTCGCGCGGGCTGGCGCGGCCGAGCGAAATGCGGCCCAAAGCGCGGGCCATGTCTGGCGCACCCCGCAAGACCGAGCGAATAGCCTCCGCCTGGCCGGAATCCCGCACGGCGAGCCAGGCGGCCTGGCGGGCAAGCAATGGCTCCAGCGTGCAAAGCGGGGCGGTGACCCAACTTGCCAGCAGCCGCGCGCCAGCGGGCGATACGGTGCGTTTGATGGCACCCAGCAAACTTCCCGCTTCTGTGCCGCCGCGGGCGTTGGCAAGCTCCAGGCTCTGGCGGGTGGCGGCATCCATGGCGAGCTGCCCGGAGAGGCCGGCGCTGGCAGGGCGCGAAAGCCGGGGTTGGCTGCCCATCTGCGTTGCCTCGATATAGGCCAGCACGAAAGCAGCGGCGAGCACTTCGGCGGAGGAAAAATCCCCAAACGCCTCCAGGCTGGCAGCACCGAATTTCTGCGCCAGCTCCCGTCGTGCCGCCTCAGCGTTCAGCGGCAGGGCCAGCGCCATACGTTTGGTTTCCACCCGCCTTGCGGCATGGGGGCCGAGGGGAATTTCCTCCGAAGCCAAAATCTCAGCCGGGTCCAGTCGCCCAAGAATAGCCGCAAGCCCATCCGCATCCGCCTGCTCGGTTTCAAACTGGCCGGTGGAGATATCTGCCCAGGCCAGGCCGAACCGGCCCTCATGCGCCACGATGGCGGCGCAGAAATTGGCGCGCCCGGCCTCCAGCAACGCCTCTTCGGTAAGCGTGCCGGGGGTGACAAGCCGCACGACGCCGCGTTTGAGCGGCCCCTTGGCGCCGCGCGCCTTGGCCTCGACCGGGTCTTCCAACTGCTCAACAATGGCCACGCGGAAGCCGCGCCGGATGAGCCGGGCAAGGTAGATTTCCGCCTGGGAAACCGGCACGCCGCACATCGGGATAGGCTGGCCCTGGTGCTGGCCGCGGGCGGTGAGAGCGATATCGAGCGCCGCGCTGGCCGCCTGGGCATCGGCGAAGAACAGCTCGTAAAAATCGCCCATGCGGAAGAACAGCAACGCATCATCATGCTGTGCTTTAAGAGCGAACCATTGCGCCATCGCCGGCGACGCACCCGCAGCTTCCTTCATGGCCGCTTACTTAGCCATTGCTGACGCGCAAGGCCAAGGGGGGCGGGTTTAGAGTTGCAAGCTGGCGGAGTCGGTGTTGTCGGCTAGGTTGGCCGCCAGCCGTGCAAATTCCATCCCGCTGAGCGGATGGTGAAAGAGAAACCCTTGCGCCTGCATACAACCGTAACTGCGTAAGATCCGCGCCTGTTCCATTGTTTCCACGCCTTCGGCGGTCACCATCAGGTTCATTCGCTCGGCGAGGCCGATAATGGCGAGCACGATCGAGTTGTCAGCTTTTTCATGGCCGAGATCGCGGATGAAGGAGCTGTCGATCTTCACCTTGCCGAAGGGAAAACGACGCAGATAGGACAGCGAGGAATAGCCGGTGCCGAAATCATCCAGCGCGATACGCACGCCCTGCTGGTGGAGTTGACGCAGAGCATCCTCTGTCGGCCTGCCAAATTCCAGCATGGTGCTTTCCACCACCTCCAGCTCCAACTGTGAGGGCCGCAGGCCGGTGGCGGCAAGAACATTGGTGACATGCTCCACGATTTGTTGGTCGCGGATCAGCAAGGGGGAAATATTCACCGCGACGGTGATGTCGCTCGGCCAGGAGGTGGCTTCAGCGCAGGCCCGGCGCAACACGAAATCACTGATCTCCTCGATCAACCCACTTTCCTCGGCCAGCGGAATGAATTGCGCGGGCGGGATGGTGCCAAATTCGGGGTGCTGCCAGCGCACCAGCGCCTCTGCCCCTGCGATGCGGTTGTCGCTTAAATTGACAATGGGCTGAAACATGACGGTCAGCTCTTTACGGCTTAGCGCCTGGCGCAAAGCGGCCTGCATGGCACGGCGGGCGTGTATCGCTTCGTCCATCTTCGTGTCGAACACCCGCACGATGCCGCGCCCGTCGCTCTTTGCGCGGTAGAGCGCAAGGTCTGCGTTCTTCATGAGCTGGGCTGGGGTTGTGCCATCCTCCGGTGCCATGGTGAGACCGATCGAAACACCGATTTGTAGCAACTGCCCATCGAACTGGAAGGGCCGCATGATGCGCTCGATGATCCGCGAAGCGATGTTCCAGGCTTCGTTTTTATCCGCGGTGATGACGATGATCGCGAATTCATCCCCGCCCAGCCGGGCTGCGAGGTCGAATTCGCGGATGCAGCCGCGCATACGCTCCGCCACCGCCACCAGCACGGCATCGCCCGTGGCATGGCCCAGCGTGTCGTTGATGTGTTTGAAATTATCGAGGTCCAGACAAAGCAGGGCGAAGCCGGAGATGGTCGCGGTGTCGCAGCATTGATGCAGCACTTCGGAGAACAGCATCCGGTTGGCGAGCCTGGTCAGGCTGTCGTGCCGGGCGAGGAAGGCGATATGTTCCTGCTGGCGGCGCTGGCTGGTAATGTCGGACCCGACACCATGGTAACCGCCAAAACGACCCTCTTTATCCAGGATTGGTTTGCCCGTGAGCGACCAGAAACGTTGATCGCCTTCAATGGTTACCGGCACCACAAGGTCTCGGAACGGTGAACGTTCGTGGATGGCGCGTTGCAGCCTCTCCACCGTGGTGCCGTGGGCGGCGTCTCGCATCGTCGCCTCGCCCAGCATGGCCGCGGGAAATTGCCCCTGGAAGCTCTCCGCCGGGCGCCGCGCCACCTGAATGAGACGCTGGCTTACCTCCTGCAGCTCCATTTGAGCGTTGGTTTCCCACAGCCAGTCGGAAGCACTTTCCTCGAAATCGCGCAGCAAAAGCCGAATAACTTCGGCGTTTTCCTCCAGCCTGATGGAACCGATGGCGCGCTCGTTCATCCGCCGGTTGAGGTAAAAAATACAAAAACCGGTGAGCCCGATGAAGGAAAGCAGGTCAAGCACGGCGAATAAATCCGCCTGATGGGACACAAGGACAGCGATGGAGATGCCGACAGAGACCGGGAACCAGAAGGCGAAGGCGCAAATCGCCGGAAAGACCATCACAGGTGTGGCCAGACAGCCCGCCATAATGCCGTAAAGCAGGTTTAACTGCCCAGGGGTGGCCTGCCCAACGGTAACCACCAGCAGGCAAAACCAGAAAAGCCCCAACATGAACAGGATGCGCGCCATTTGGGCGATGTATGCCTTGGCGGCTTGCGGGTTAACCGTAGAACGGTGCAGCCATTGATGCGTATTGAAGATGATGGCCAGATAGCAGGTTGATACGCCGATGGTTGCCGCCAACAGGTCGATTCGATCCGTCGGGGAGAAGGCTTTGCCTGATGAAACGAAAAAATCTGTGAATATTAACCCGATCGTGCAGAGGCCGAGCAACGAAATCGCGCTCATCACGTAGCTGAAATCGGTTGCCTGATCGAGAAGTATCCGCTCGCTCAAATCCAGGGGTAGTGACGATCTCATGGCAAACTTACCAACGGCTTTCTGCAAATACGCAAAAAATTGCTGGATCCCTGGAAAGGAAAGCCGGCCGTTGAGGGGGGCGGAGGGCGAATCGGTCATGAAAACCAGGCTGTGACCTTCAAGTGCTAAAAAACATAAAAAGCCACTTTCATGGCGCACAACCTAAAGTACTATCTTTTTTTAGAAAACACTATAATTAATTTATGGTTTCGTTATGTATCGTAAAACGTGATTAAATAAATCATTTTTATAATTTAAAACTCTTTGGTTCATGAAGTCAGTGGAAACTCGTGTCTGAATTCCGTTTGAAAAATAGTGCTAAATTATAATTAACAGCACACTATTTCAAAATCTTGAGATATAAAAACAAGAAAAAGCCGTTTTTGTTAATAAACCGCAACGCGCAAAACGCAAATCGTAACAATTTGTCAATAGATCTTATGACTACATCTTTCGAGAGAATTGGTTTCTAATCTTTCTTGTTTTGGTTGCATATCAAGGAAAATTTACCATGAGTTCACTTAAATATCAGACGACGGGTCTTGTTCGTGGTGGCGTTATCAGCGAGCCTGCTGGATTGACCGCTAAACTAGCGGTGGATGAACAAACGAGGGCGGATGCATTTTCAATCCGCCATGCGAGCTATCTTTCCGGTGGATATATCGACCCGATGCCCGGCGGCCAGTTTTCAGACGCCGACGATTTGCTGCCCAATAGCCGGTGTGTGGTGATTTATAAGCATGGGCGGCCGGCGGCCTCGGTGCGGTTATGCACCTTGATTAATGACCCCGCGATGACGGGCTGGAGCGATATTCCCGCCAAGCGTATCTTTCCTGAGGAGGTGATGGCCCTGGCGGATGGTGTGCAGACCGGCCGCCCAGCGAAGCTGACCGAGATCAACCGGCTCGTCCGGCATCCTGATTATACCGATGATTTCATGTTGGTGTTTGTTCTGTATCGCTTCGTCTCCTTCCTGGTGATTGAGGAAGGCGCGGATATGATGCTGAACTGCGTCCGCCGGAACCACACGTCTTTCTATAAACGCATGCATTTTGAATATGTTGCCGGGCCGCGCCGTTATGCCGGGGTGAAGTTTGAGACGAATCTGATGCTATGCCCCAGCGCACGGTACGAGAAGCTGATGTCGGACATTCCCTTCGTGGCTACGGATGACTCCACTAAACAGGCCTATGGCAGCTTGCTGGCGGGCGAGGCCGTAAAGGTGTTCGCGAATTGAAGCGGCGCCCATTTTTTGAAGGAAAGGGATTTATAAATGCATGTTTTTGCCACCCTCTTTACAGGCATCGCCGCGGTCATCTGCTTTGTAGCGTTTTCCTGGGGGGTGAATAAGCATTTCCGCTCCACCGGGGCGATGCCGCTGGGCATGAAGGTCACAAGCCTTCTCAGCCTAGCTTTGTTTGCGGTTTTTCTGTTCCGTGTTGTCCAGGGAGCTTCTGCTTTCTGGCTCTTCTCGCTGGGGCTGTTCGTTGCCTCTCTGGCGGTGTTTGCCGCTGCTGTGGCCGCCAGCCGCCTGACTCCGCCAACCTTGGCGTTTGATACTGATGCGCCGAGCTTTCTGTTGCAACACGGGCCTTACCGCTATGTCCGTCACCCGTTTTATCTGGCTTATATTCTGTTCTGGCTGGGTACGGCGCTGGCTGCTCACGGGCTGTTGGGGTGGGTGGCCCCGATTCTGATGACCTCTCTATATATAGAGGCGGCTTCGCGGGAGGAGCGAAAATTCGCCAATTCCGACCTGGCCGCTGCCTACCATGCTTACCGTGCCCGCGCGGGCATGTTCTGGCCTCGCCCACGGGCGTTGCTGGCGGGTTAGAGTGCGATGACTTTAGGTTCGGAGAGAACCTAAAGTCTGAATTGCATTCTCTCTCATTGTTTGAGAGCCGCAGACTAACCCGGCCCATAACGCAAAAAGCCCGGCGAAAGCCGGGCTGCCTGCCGCCTTATTGAAAAGGCTGAAGACGTTAACCCTGGCGTGCTTTCATGCGCGGGTTCTTCTTGTTGATCACGTAAACCCGACCATGGCGGCGGACAACGCGGCAGTTCTTGTCGCGAAGTTTCGCGGATTTCAGAGAGTTACGGATCTTCATCGGATATCTCGGCTAGAATGGGTCAATTTGAGCCGCGGTATGCCGCCGCCGCCTGACATTGTCAACCAGCTTTGCTGAATGAAAGCCGGAGGATTTTAGATCATATCCGGGTGTGAGCCGCGGTAAAACCTGAATCCGCCTCTAAAATAATGAAGGTGAGGGCGATTCAGATGTCAGCGCCGCTTGCAAAGCGAACGAGGCCGAAAGCATCGCGCTCATGAATGCCAAAGCCAGCGGGGGCAGGCTTAAGCCGGTTAAGTTCTGGAAATCTGGTATTTTTGCCGTTTTTCATCAAACGATCATTCGCTTTTCACATTCATGCCTTGTTGATAGCCGGACGAGGCGGTGCCCGCTGCCGAGTCTCAGGAGCTTATGCGCAATGAAGATCAGTTTCGTCGTACCGGCTTATAACGAGCAGGTTTTGCTGCCGCGTTCACTCTCCGCAATCCGCGATGAGATTGCCCGAACCGGGCTGAGGCTGGGGCAGGATGCGGAGATTATTGTGGTAAACAACGCCAGCACCGATGATACGCGCGCGGTGGCGCTTGCGGTTGAGGGGGTGCGGGTGGTGGACGAGCCACGCAAAGGGCTGGTGCAAGCCCGGTGGACCGGCTTTGAGAATACGACCGGCACGCTGATCGCCAATATCGACGCGGATACGATTATCCCGCCGGGCTGGCTGGCGGAGGTGCTGGGCCAGTTTGGCCGTTCAGAGGCGCTGGTGGGGCTTTCCGGCCCGTATGTCTATTACGGCGTGCCGAGGAAAGTGAACGCTGTTGTGGCCTGCTATTATCGCCTGGCCTGGCTCGCTTATGTGTTTAATCACTACGTCTTGAATGTGGGGTCCATGCTCCAGGGCGGTAATTTTATCGTCAAACGCGCCGCGATGCTCAAGCTCGGCAACCCTGACCTTCGGTTCTCCTTCTATGGCGAGGATACGGATATGGCGAACCGGCTTTCCAAGGTGGGAACGGTGAAATTCACCTTCCGGCTGCCGGCGCAATCCTCCGGCCGACGGCTGGTGGGGGAGGGCGTGTTTACCATCGGCCTGCGCTATACGATGAACTTTATCTGGGCGACCTTCCGTAAGAAGCCCTTCACCGAGGATTGGCAGGATATTCGCGGGGTTTGAACAGGGGGTAGAGCGTGATGACTTCAGGTTGCTGCGGCCGCATCGCTCTGAACGCGCTCCACATCATGAATAAGAGACCGATTCACGCTTGCAGCCGCAGCACTTTGGCACGCCCGCCTAAAGTCATCGCGCTTTAATCGCCGGTTTCTTGATAGCTAGGTTTGGGCTGGGGCAGGCTGGGCGATGCCGCTCTGCGATTGGCAGCGGTGCCCAGCAAGCGCCGCCGGTTGGTAAGAAACCAGAACCGGAACAGAAGATTTTCAAGCGTTGTGCGGCGGCGGAAACGCTGACAGCGAAGGGAGAGAATGCGCTTCGAGAAATTGCCGTAGAGCCCTTGCCGTACCAAAGCCAGGTCCTGTTTTGCTTCGGCCGTTAATTTTGGGGTCTGGACAAGCAACGCATCAGTATGGCGCTGCATCATGGTCATATAAACCACGGGGCCGCGCTGGATGGCGGCTAAAGCCCGGGCGTAAAGCGGCTGCGCGCGGCCGATGAGATTCCCCTTATGCAGCCGGTACAGCACCTGTGGCCGTTCATCGAACAGAATGTCCCCGCCACAGGCAGAAACGACGATGTAGCTCCACCAATCATGCATCGTGCCTTCAGGCTCACCCGCCGTGGCGACCAAGGCAGCAGCGGCGGCGTTCATCACGAGCGTGTTGCCGTTGGCGATGTTCTGCGTGAGGCAGGCAGGAAATCCAGCCACGCCCCGATAATGCGTTGAGAGTTTGGCACCGCGCAGCGCTTCATCCACCAGATATTGCCGGGCGCAATAAAGGGCAGGGGTTTCGCCAGCATCTGCCAGCATTTCCACGGCAGCATGCAGTTTTCCCGGCAGCCACACATCGTCCTGGTCGGCAAAGGCCACCGCCATGGCGCCAATGCTCTCCCGCAGCAAGGTAAGAAAGCTGGTGGTGGCACCCAAATGCGGGCCTGATGAAGGCGATTCAACGCAACGCTCTGGCCCCACGCGGGCAGCAAATTCGCGCATGATGGCCACGGTGTCATCGTCTGAGCCGTCATCGCGCCAATGCAGCACCCAGCGCTCATGCGTTTGGGCCAGAAAACTGTTCAGTTGAACCGGCAGGAACGCCCGTCCGTTAAAGGTGGAGAGGAGAATGGCGACGCCGGTATTTGCGGCGCTTGGCGATGAAGCAGGACTCATGAAGCCTGAACTTCCCCTTCATTGTCCGTTTGTGAGCTGTAATTGATCATTTGCCCACGGATAAATAGTTACCTGATTCCCTTCTCGATTATACAAAGGCTTTTCGTTTCATGGCAACGCTCCAACCACACGTATAGCGTGTATATGGCGGAATTTGAGTAATTTTTACGTTACGTTAAGGATCGAGCTTCACCAAATCGGTAACCACGCCAGGCAGCGTTTCGCGCCAAGGTCGTAAACTTATGCCAAACACGTGGGCAAGTTTGCCGCCATCCAGCCGCGAATCGGGCGGACGGCGGGTAGGGGTTGGCCAATCCGCGGTGGCGATGGGCAGCACCTCCGGCGATTGGTAGCCCTGCTTCGCCGCTTCCTCGAAAATGGCCGAAGCAAAGCCGTGCCAGGTGGTCTCGCCGCTATTGGTGGCATGGAAGATGCCACGGTATTCCGGCTGCCAGCCCGTGGCGGAAATCTTGTCTGCAATTACGAGAATGGCATCCGCCAAATCGCCCGCCGCCGTGGGGGTGCCGCGCTGGTCCGCCACCACGCGCAAGATCGGCATTTTGCGCCCGGCATTGATCATGGTGCGCGCGAAATTTTTGCCATGGGCGGAATAGACCCAGGCGGTGCGCAGAATGATCGCTTTGGCGCTGGTGGCGAGAATCGCCGCCTCGCCGTCGCGCTTTGTGGTGCCATAAATCCCGGTTGGGCTGGTGGGGTCGCTTTCCAGATAAGGTTCACCCTTGTCGCCGTTAAACACGTAATCGGTAGAGACATGGATGAACGGGATATCCGCCGCGGCGCATAATTTCGCCAGCGCCAGTGGGCCGGTATGGTTGCCGGCCTTGGCAGCCTCCTGGTCGGTCTCGGCTTTGTCCACCGCCGTATAGGCGGCGGCGTTGATCACCAGGCTGGGCTTGGCGGTTTCAAAGCAGGCGCTGATCGTTTCGGGCTTTTCGAAATCAAAAACCGGGCGCTGCACGGCGGTGAAGGCCGCACCCCGCGCGGCGAGGCGGCGGCAGAGGGCATCGCCCAATTGCCCGGAGGCACCGGTGACGAGGATCATGAATAAGTGAACCAGCGGTCTTCAGGGTTGAAGGCGGGCGCGACCTTGTCCTTGTCGGAGAGCACCACGCCATCGGCGGGCACCGGCCAGTCGATCGCCAGGGTCGGGTCATTCCAGATCACCGCGCGCTCGGAGGCTTTGTCGTAATCGCCGGTGACCTTGTAGATCACTTCAGTATTCTCGGTGAGTGTGATGAAGCCGTGCAGAAACCCGCCTGGCACCCAGATTTGCGCCCAGTTCTCTTCAGAAATCGTGGCCCCCACCCATTTGCCGAAGGTTGGGGAACCCTGGCGGATATCGACCGCCACATCCCAGATGGCACCGCGGATCACGCGCACCAGCTTGCCTTGCACGAAGGGCGAAGCCTGGCAATGCAGGCCGCGCAGCGTGCCCTTCTGGGCGGAGAAGCTTTGGTTGTCCTGGACGAAATGCTCGTCGAACCCCTGCGGCTTCAGCTTCGCGATGCTCCAGGTTTCCGAGAAAAATCCCCGGCTGTCGCCGAATTTAGGCGGGGTGATGAGTTTGACGTCTGGGATGGCAAGCGATTCGATCTTCATCAGTGATGCACCCCATCAGCGATGTTCTTGAGGATCCGGCCAAGCTCGGTTTTGGCGATCAGCTTGGCGCGGGCGCGGAGCTGTTCAGCGTCGATAAAGCCCATGCGGTAGGCAACTTCCTCCGGGCTGCCGACGAGATTGCCCTGGCGGTCCTGGATGGTCTGCACGAAATTGGCCGATTGCAGCAGGCTGTCCGGCGTGCCGGCATCCAGCCAGGCGGTGCCACGGCCGAGCCGCTCCACCTTCAGCGTGCCCTCTTGCAGATACATGTTGTTGAGATCGGTAATCTCAAGCTCGCCGCGTGCGGAGGGTTTTACCTGCTTGGCCAGCTCGGTCACGCGCTTATCGTAGAAATAAAGCCCGGTGACGGCCCAGTTGGAGCTGGGCTCGGTTGGCTTCTCGACGATATCGACGGCTTTGCCGTCCGCGTCGAACCACACGACGCCGTAGCGCTCCGGGTCGCGCACCTGATAGGCGAACACGGTTGCCCCTTCCGGCCTTGCACCGGCGGCGCGCAGCAGGGTGGAGAGATGGTCGCCATGGATGAGATTATCGCCCAGCGCCAGGGCGCAGGCATCGCCGTCTATCCATTCCTCGCCGATGAGAAAGGCTTGCGCCAGACCGTCCGGGCTCGGCTGCTCGGCATAGGAGATACGGATGCCGAGATGTGAGCCGTCATGAAACAGGCGCTGGAATTGCGGCAGATCCTGCGGGGTGGAGATGATGAGCACCTCGCGGATGCCCGCCAGCATGAGCGTGCAAAGCGGGTAATAGATCATCGGTTTGTCGTAAACCGGCAGGAGCTGCTTGGAGCTGGCCTGGGTGATGGGGTGCAGGCGCGTGCCGGAGCCGCCCGCGAGAATGATGCCCTTGGTGATCATGCGGCGGCTCCCAAACGCTGGCCGGAATATTTTTTAGAACGGATGCCCTCCCACCAGGGGCGGTTATCCAGATACCAGCCGATGGTGGTGGCGAGGCCACGCTCGAAATCATGCGCGGCTTTCCAGTTCAGGGCCTTTTCAGCACTGCCTGGGTCGATCTCGTAGCGGTTGTCATGGCCGGGGCGGTCGGTGACATAAGTAATCAGCCGCTCACGCGCGCCGTTGGGGCTGGGCAGTTTCTGGTCCAGAATGGCGCAGATGGCCTTCACCACGTCGAGATTTTTGCGGGGTTGGCGGGCGCCGATGCAATAGGTCTCGCCCGGCACGCCCTGGGTGACGACTTTCAAAAGCGCCTCGGCGTGGTCATCCACGAACAGCCAGTCGCGGGTGTTCAGGCCCGCACCATAAACCGGCAGAGGCTTTTCCTCGATGGCGTTCAGCGTCACCAGCGGGATGAGCTTTTCCGGGAACTGCCATTTGCCGTAATTATTGGTGGTGTTGGAGACGATCACCGGCAGGCCATACGTGTGCATCCAGGCGCGGGCCAGATGGTCCGATGCCGCCTTGGAGGAAGAATACGGGCTGCGCGGGTCGTAAGGCGTATGCTCGTTGAAGGGCGGGTCGTTATCCTCAAGTGCGCCGAACACTTCATCAGTGGAGATATGGTGGAAGCGGAAACGCTCCTTTTTCTCGCCGGAGAGTGTGGCGAAATATTCCCGTGCGGCTTCCAGCATGATGAAGGTGCCGGTGACGTTGGTGTGCACAAAGGCGGCCGGGCCATCGATCGAGCGGTCCACATGGCTCTCGGCGGCGAGATGCATCACAACATCCGGCTGATGTTGCGCGAAGGCGGCACGGATGCCGGCGAGATCGCAAATATCCTGCTTCAAAAGTGTGTGATTGGCGTGGGTGAGGGCATCCTCCAGCGCATCTTCAGACGCGGCATAGGTCATCTTGTCGATATTGATGATCTGATGCCCTTCCTGGCGGATGGCGCGCCTGACAACGGCGGAACCGATAAAGCCGCAACCGCCGGTCAACAGGATTTTCATGGGTACTCCAAATCGTTCTGCAGGGTCTTAAGGATAGTACAATCAGACCTGCTTGCGTCTGGCAACGGGGCGGCGGGCAGATTTTTGTGCGGTTGCGAATTGGCGGGCGAGCTTTGCGCGGTATTCGCTTTGCGCGGCCAGGGCATCGCCATCAAGACCCAGTAAGCTGGCCGCAACCTTGTGCAGGCGCTCGATCTCTTGCAGATGCGCTTCGGCATCAAGCCGGGCGGTGACGCCATCCTGGTGGCGCCGATGCGTGTTCAGCGGCTCAGCCACGTAAACCACTGCACCGGCTTGTTTGGCGAGCAATTCGAGGTAGAGCCGCCAATCGCCCGCGAGCTTCCAGCTTTCAAGCTCTGGCACGCTCTCCAGCGCTTGCAGCAGCGCCTTACGCCGCCACAAAACAGCGCTGACATTCGGAATTAAATTGCGAACAGGCAATAGTTTGGTGGCGAATTCCCGTGCGTCCCAATGCCGTGAAACCGCGAGGTCTCGCACGCCGGATTGAAAATAATAGCTCTGATAGCTGGGCATGGTTTCCTGCCCGTTTTTGTCCACGGCGCGGCTGTCGGTAAAGGCCAGCAGGGCGGTGTGGTCGCGCTCCAGCGCCTCTACCAAGCTGGCTAGAAAAGCCGGGTGCGCGGCATCATCGGCTTCGCACAGCCACACATAATCGCCCTTCGCCGCCTGCGCCGCGCGGCGCCATTGCGCGAATACAGAGCCGGAATTTTTCTGGTTCAGCAGAATTTTGATATCGCGCCCGGCTTTGCCAGCGGTTTGGGTTGCCACGCTCAGGCTGGTATCGGTAGAGGCGTCATCCAGCAGCAGAATTTCCTGAAGCGGGTAGCTTTGGGTAAAAATGCTGGTGAGGCGCTCGGGCAGATAGGCAGCGTAATTATAGTTCAGTACAACCGCGCTGATGCGCTTGAGGCCAGGCGCTGCAAGGCCCAGAAGGTTATCGACATAAAGCGGAAAATCGAACCGCTCCTCGGCCATTTTCATGATGCCGGGGCGTTGCTTTTTCAACGCCTCATGGTCCAGCATCGCTTCCAACCCGGCTTGATAGGAATCGAGATCGGCTTGCGGGGCGACAAATCCGGCGGCCTCGGCGCGCAGCAATTCCGGGATGCCGCCGGTTTCATCAAAGGCCACGCAGGGCATACCACAGGCAAACGCCTCGATCGCCACTGTCGGCAGCGGGTCTTCGCGCGAGGTTAAAGCCAGCACGTCAGCGGCTGAGAAATAATCGGCCATTTTATCGGTGAAAGGAATATGCGTGAAAACCCCTTTCTCCCGTAGCATATCCATTTCTGGTTCGAGATATGTTTTTAAGGTAAATGCGATATTGCCGGCCCATAGAAAATGCGCGTTCGAACGCTTGGCCGAAATTCGCGCTGCCAATTGCAGGAACAGATCAAATCCTTTGCGGATATCCGCAAAACCGGCACCTATAATCAGGTAATCCGTTTCGCCCAGGCCCAAAGCGGTGCGGGTGCGCGCCCTGGCCAACGGGTCAAAATTCACGCGCTGGTAGTTTCCTTGCGGCAGCACAATTTCGTTGCGGTCATCCAACCCCACGGCGGCACGAAATTTCTCAGCGGCGTAGGCGGAGGAGAAAACCACCTTCCGCGCGGCGGCCGCGCCCAGGCGGGCCTGAATTTCGAGGTTATATTCCTTCAGCAATTGCGGCAGCTCATGCACCAGCAGCACGCATTCTATGTTGCGCAGTTCTGCCCACGGCACCATGCGCGCCGATGCGGCGGAATTGACGATGGCATGGCGTAGCCCCAAGCGCCGATAACGGTCCAGATGGTTGCCGATGATGGTTTTGTCGTACGCGATGGTAACGTCCGCCACCTCATAATATTGCGCCAGGAGT
The DNA here is from genome assembly GCA_021808055.1 of Pseudomonadota bacterium. The sequence goes on from JAKBCH010000012.1 coordinate 35,465, forward strand.
GGGCCAACACCCAGCAGCAGCAGATGAATTTTAACCCCCCATTGCTGCTTTAATTGCCGGGCGATGTTTAGCAATAAAATCTGTGCGCCATGGGCGTGGGCATCGTGGCCCACCAGTAAAATCCCGGCTGAGAGATCCGCCGCGTTGCGTTCGCAAATGGCGCGCGCCGTGGCGTTGAGGAAAGCCGCACCGGCATGGATATCGGGCTCAAGAAACGCGCCTTCCGCCCATTCGTTCCAGGCGTTCACGCAAATGATTTTCTGGCCGTAAAAAGGATGGTCCGCAGCATAACGGACGAGTTTTTCCAGCCAATCCTGATATTTGGCCGGGGTGGCGTTGTGCAGGGCCAAGCCCTTGCCCTCGCGGCGGGGGTCGTTGTCCCAGCCGGGCACGATCGTCTTTATAAGCGGGTAATCCGGCACGGGCAGGCTGAGAGAGGTTTCCGCCAGAGCCTCGTAGTCATGCACAGTGGCGGAGAAATCCGGGTCCAACAGGTCCAGGTTGTCATTGATCTTGGGCGTGGCCTGGCTGAGCTTATGCGGTGGAAACTCCACCGCGCCATCCAACCCGTAAGGCGTTGGGTCGTAATCATCGCCCATGCTCTGCGCCATAATCAGCAGCGGGCGTTCATCATGGTTTTGCGCGAACAGCTTGCGCCAGCGTTGCAGCCGCGCCACCGCATCGGGGATCAACCCGACGCGGTAGATCATCAGCAGAGGCCTGCCTTCCACGCGGATATAGCGGGAATCCGCGAATAGCCTGGCGAAGCTTGCCACCAATGCCGCATCGTCTTCTTCCAGATATTCCTGCGCGATGAGCACTTCACGCTCCATGCCGTCCCAGCGGCGGGTCCAGTTTTCATTGGCCCACATGGCGCAGAAGGAAAAATCGAGAGATTGATCCGCCAGGAACTGCTCCAGTGGCTTTTCCAAAAGGCGGTGACGGTTGAACCAGTAATAATAGAACACGAACCCTGAAAGCCCGGCGGATTTGGCCATCTCCACCTGGCGCTTCAGCGTGGCGGGGTCGTCTAGCGAATAATGCCCAAGGTCGCGCGGCACGCGCGGCTGCACATGGCCGACGAAACGCGGCATGGCGCGGGCAAGGTTTGTCCAGTCGGTAAACCCTTTGCCCCACCAGGCATCGTTTTCCGCCACGCGGTGGAATTGCGGCAGGTAATAGGCCACCAGCATCGCCTTGCGGGTGGCGTGGGCCGGGGCGGGGCTGAATTCCTCGAAAAACGGCGCGGGGCGGGTGGAGCGGCGGATGGCGGTAGGGATCAGCCCTTCCTGCTCTGGCCGTTTGGGCAAAAACAGGCCGCTTTCGATGTTTGCGAGGTAATGCAGCAGCGGGTTTTGCCCGTGCAGATATTTCCCGTAGCGGCCAAGATAAAACTTGATATCGAATTCAGGCGAGGGATCGCGTTCCTCGACCACCCCAAAGGCCAGAAAATGCTCGAACGGGTCAGCACCGCCTTCGGCCACGTCCTGGTTTTGGTCCAGATACCAGGCGGCATCAAACACCGGCATCGGGTTCACCTGGCCTGAGAAGCGACGTTTTAGAAAATGCGCGAGGCACGACGCGCCGGGCGCCAGGCCATAGGTTTCGCGATACCAGGCGGTGGAGAAATAAGGGCAGGGGTCGCGCCCTTCGGCCTCGCCAGCCGTGATGAAATGCAGCAGCGGGTTGCCGCCATTTGCCGCAACGTCAGGGTATCGGTTTAAATACCATTGCGGGTGAAAATATGGGTTGGGGTGCGCACCCTCGCGCCAGCCGGTGTGGCAGAAATGGGCGATGCCATCCGCCTCAGCCGCTTGTGGGCGTTGGCTGAGATACCAGTCTGCCAGAAACAGACCGCTATGCCGGATAATGTCGATTTCAGCCTGACTTTGTTCGCCCACGCGTGGTCACCTTCCTGAAGGTGTATCATGCCCGGTGCGCAATGGTGTGTCGATGCCCCGCCAAAGTGCCAGAACCATCCGGTTCTGGTGTTTGGCTTGGCTGATTTTGTTCAAGCCGTTCCAGTATGGCCGCCGACCGGGCCGGCCTTTGCAAATAATAGCCTTGCATTAACCCGCAACCAAGCCGCTGCAGGCATGTTGCATCCTCCTTGGTTTCAACACCTTCGGTCACAACCTGCAACCCAAGCGATTGCCCGAGATTTAAAATGGATTGAACCAGTATCTGGTTGCCAGGAGATTTCGTGATATCTCGGACGAAGCTCTGATCGATTTTGATCTTGTTCACGTAGTTTTGACGCAGCGTGGCCAGTGTGGCGTAGCCCACCCCGAAATCATCGATCGAAATTTGCACACCGCGTTGCGATAGCCGGATCAGTTTATCCTGCACGGAACGGATATCCAGCACCGTCTCTTCGGTGATCTCCACTTCGAGCATGGAAGCGGGACAATCGTGAAGCGTCAACGCCGTGAGCAGAATTTCATCGATGGCGAGGTGCGAAATTTCGCGCGGGGAGATATTGATCGCCACGCACATTTGGGGCAGCCCTCTGGCGCGTAATTCCAAAATCATCAAGCAGACGCGGGATAATATATACTGCAGCAATGGTTCCCCGAGCCCTGAGAGGGCGGCGGTGGCGATAATCTCTGGCGGTGGTATCGGCCCGTATTCAGGGTGGTGCCATCTTAAAAGCGCCTCCATGCTTACCAGTTTCTGGCCGTCATGACCAAAAATCGGCTGAAACCAGACTTCCGGCTCCCCATTCTCCAGTGCCCGCCGCAGATTAAGCTCGATATCGCGGCGCATCTGCAGCCTGGCGCGCAGCTGTTCGTCGAAGCAGTGGAATTGCCCCCGGCCAGCTTTTTTGGCGACAAGCAGAGCCTCGTTGGCACGGCTTAGCTGCTCGGTCACATTGTACTCGGTGCCGGTATGCACGCCGATGCAGGCGCTCAAGCGCCCGGCATCAAAAGAGGCGAACGGTACCGCGACCGCGGCAAGAAGATGGGTCGCAAGCTCGGTGGGTGATATATTTGTTGTCTGGGCGTCATGAAAGATCCCGAATTCGTCCGCACCCAGCCTGGCGATGGTAAACCCGTCAGGCAGTGCTGCCGCAATCCGCCGCGCGACCTCGATGACCACCCGGTCCCCGGAATGGTGGCCGAATGTGTCGTTAATGGAGCTGAACCCGTCGATGTCGAGCAGCATCAGGCAGAATGGTGTAGATCCAGCGCTGATCCGCTCGGTGATTTCATCCAGAAAGCCGACACGGTTCAACAACCCGGTGAGGTCGTCATGCGTGGCACGGTGGCTCATTTCCTCGGCTGTATGAACCGCTTGCGCGCGCGCCTCATCGAGCGAGCTGACGAGGGTTACAGCCTGATTCTTCAGACGACTGCTTTCGCAGAAGGCGGTTTCGCTTCGGCGGGTGAAGTGGGTCAGCGTCAAGGCATAAATCAGCACAGTCACCGCCAGGGCATCCCGGTCGAACCCGCCTACATAAACCAGGCAGCCGACCACGGAAAGCAACGGTGGCAGAACAAAGCTGATGGGCATCAGGGCGAAGGCCGTGCCATTGGCGGTGGCCCCTGCAGTGATGCCGCAGGTAATGGTGAGATAGAAAACGGTTTCCGGGCTGGTGTAGCCATCGCTCAGAACCGGCACCAGCGCCCAGATCAGGCCAGCACCCAACGCGCCAAGGCAGAGCCGGTTTAAAGACCTTTGCGATTCGATCAGGCTGGGGCGTGGTGTCTCTGCCGAGTGCCGAAAGGTGCCAGCCCATGACTGGCGGAAGCGGATGGCGTTGATGGCGCAGAGCGCCGCGAACCAGGCAATGCCCTCCTGGCCATGGCGATGATGGATCGCCAGAAACATCGTGATGACGGCGACGACAAGACTGATCGGGATGGCTGCCAGGATGCTCCGGTGCAGGGCCTCCAACTGGTCCTGGCGGACCAACTGGAGCAGCGCGCTGTCTTCAGCCGCTTTCCCATGATTGCCTATAGAGGACACGCTAGTAGAGAATATCCCAGAAACTAAATAATTTTATGCATGATCCTTGTTGATGACAGACAGAAGGCATGCCTTAGGCGTTAAATCACCACGATGTTAACAAGAGGATAATTCTATAAACCACCCAATGAAAAAGGCGCCGGAGCGCCTTTTTCAAAACAAGGTTAGATGGGGGCCGGGTTATGCCGCGTCATCGTTGCGGCGTTCGGCCTTTTTGCGATCGTGCGGGTTGAGATAACGCTTGCGGATGCGCACCGCAGACGGGGTGACCTCGACCAGCTCGTCATCCTGAACATAGGCGATCGCCTGTTCCAGGCTCATGCGGCGGGGCGGCACCAGCAGCAGCGCCTCATCCTTGCCGGCGGCGCGGATGTTGGTGAGCTTCTTCTCGCGCACCGGGTTCACGTCCAGGTCGTTCTCGCGGCTATGCTCACCCAGGATCATGCCGACATAGACTTTCTCGCCGGGGTTCACGAACAGCACGCCACGGTCCTGCAGAGAGAACAGCGAATACTGTACGGCTTCGCCATCTTCCGACGAGATCAGCGCGCCATTGCGGCGGCCTTCGATCTTACCTTTCCAGGGGCCGTAACCCGCGAACAGGCGGTTCATCACGCCGGTGCCGCGCGTGTCGGTTAGGAACTCGCCATGATAGCCGATGAGGCCGCGCGAGGGGATGCGGAAGGTGAGGCGCTGCTTGTCGCCGCCGGAGGGGCGGATGTCTGAAAGCTCGCCCTTGCGGCGGGACATTTTGTCCACCACCGCGCCGGAATAAGGCTCGTCGACGTCGATCAGCACCTCTTCATAAGGCTCCTCGCGCTCGCCGGTTTCTTCGTTGATGCGCGTCAGCACGCGCGGGCGGCCAATGGTCAGCTCGAAGCCCTCGCGGCGCATGGTCTCGATGAGCACGCCAAGCTGAAGCTCACCACGGCCAGAAACTTCGAATGCGTCCGTCTCGGTGGAAACGGCCACTTCGATCGCCACATTGCCTTCGGTTTCGGCCAGCAGGCGGTCACGAATCTGGCGGGAGGTAACCTTTTTGCCCTCGCGGCCGCCCAGCGGGCCGTCATTGATGCGGAAGGTCATGGAGAGGGTCGGGGGATCGATCGGGGTGGCGGGCAGAGGGGCCGTAACCTCGGGCGCGCAGATCGTGTATGGGATGGTTGCATCCGAGAGCCCGGCCACGGCCACAATGTCACCGGCGCCAACCTCATCCACCGGCACGCGCTCTAGCCCACGGAAGGAGAGCAGCTTGGTCAGGCGGCCGGTTTCCACCACCTTGCCGTCCA
>JAKBCH010000064.1 GCA_021808055.1 Pseudomonadota bacterium
CCTGCGCGGCACCATGGAAGAAATGCTCGCCCGCATTCAGGCTGGCGCGCAGAAGGAAGTCGCGGTCGTCGTCAAGGCGGATGTGCAAGGCTCCGCCGAAGCCATCGGCGTGGTGCTGGGCAAGCTCGGCAACGAGGAAGTGCGGGTGCGCGTTATCTATTCCGGGGTCGGCCAGATCACCGAGAGCGATGTGCAGCTCGCCAAGGCGTCTGATGGTCTCATCATCGCCTTCAATGTCCGCGCCAATGTGCAGGCCCGCGAGCTTTCCAACCGCGAGGCGGTGGATATCCGCTACTACTCGATCATCTACGAGGTCAGCGATGACATCGAGAAGCTGGTCAAGGGTAAGCTCGCCCCTGTGCACCGCGAGAAATTCCTCGGCTATGCGGAAATCCGCCAGGTGTTCAACATCACCAAAACCGGCAAGGTCGCGGGCTGCTACATCACCGAAGGCGTGGTCAAGCGCGGCTGCGGCGTGCGCCTGCTGCGCGACAACGTGGTCATTCACCAGGGCGAGCTTTCGCAGCTCAAGCGGTTCAAGGACGATGTGAAGGAAGTGGCACGCGGCTATGAATGCGGTCTCTCTTTCGCGGGCTTCCAGGATCTGCGCGAGGGCGATGTGGTGGAGTGCTATGAAACCGAAATCGTCGCGGCCTGATGCCGGACACGGCGCTGGCCCCAGCCAGCGTCAGCTCCGGGTGGGTGAGGAAATCCGGCACGTCCTCTCAGACGTGATGCTGCGTACCGAGTTTCACGACCCGGAACTCGCCCGCGCACATATCACCATCTCTGAAGTCCGCATGTCGCCGGACCTTAAACACGCCTTGGTATTCGCGAGCGTGCTGGGCCAGCAGGACATCCGGCCGCTGCTGCCCGCCCTCAAGCGCGTCTGCCCGTTTTTGCGCGCGCAAATCGCACCGCGTTTGGGCCTGCGCATAACGCCAGAGCTGAAATTCGTGGCTGACGAGGCGCTGGACGAGGCAACCAGGATCAACAAACTCCTGCACAGCCCGGAAGTGGCGCGGGACCTTGACGGCAAGCAGGACTGACAACCCGGAGCCAACCAGGCTGATCACCAGCCCGGATGCCGCGGCGGAGTTGCTGCGCGCCGGAAAGCTGGTGGCCTTTGGCACTGAGACGGTCTACGGCCTGGGGGCGGATGCCACCAACGCACAAGCCGTCGCCGCCATTTACGAAGCCAAGGGCAGGCCGAGCTTCAACCCGCTTATCTGCCATTTTGCCTCAGGCGAAGCGGCTTTCGTGCATGTGCAGCCCAATGCCATCGCGGAAACACTCGCAGCGGCCTTCTGGCCCGGCCCGCTTACATTGGTGCTGCCGCGCCGTGCATCCTCGCCGGTTTCGCAACTGGCGGCGGCGGGGCTGCCAACGCTTGCCGTGCGCGTGCCCGCCCACCCCGTGGCGCAAGAGCTGCTGAGGCTGGCCAACACCCCCATCGCCGCCCCATCCGCCAATCGCTCTGGCCGCATCTCCCCCACCAGCGCGTCACATGTCATGGCGTCACTCGGCGGGCGCATTGCTGCCATACTGGAATCCGGCCCCTGCGAGACGGGGCTGGAATCAACGGTGCTGGACCTTTCCGGCGAAGCCCCCGTGCTGCTGCGCCCAGGCTTCGTCACGCGGGAAAGTCTGGAAGCCAAAATTGGCCCGCTTGCCAGCCCCTCTGCGCTTGGCAATGCGCCCGTGGCACCGGGAATGCTCGCCTCGCATTATGCGCCAAACCTGCCCGTGCGGCTTAACGCCACCGCGCCTTTGCCGCATGAAGCTTTTCTTGCCTTTGGCCCCGCTCCAGCGGGCGCGCTGGTGTTTCAGCTTTCTGAAACGCAAAATCTGGCGCAAGCCGCCGCCAATCTGTTCCAGGCGCTGCATTGGCTTGATGACCACGCCACGCGCCAGGGCCTTGCCGCCATCGCCGCCGCGCCCATTCCCGCTTTGGGTATCGGCATTGCCATAAACGACCGGCTTTCCCGCGCCGCCGCCCCACGTGGCTGAGCCTTTTTGGCAAAGCCCTTTCAGCTTTGTCACACACCAGATGGTATGCCGCGTCGGCCTGTTGGCGTATTTCATCCGCAGGCTTCATCTTGCCGCCTCATTGCGGGCGTGGCACCTAAATACAAAACGATTGGATAGGAGGAACTCTCTTTGGTGAAACCCTTGCGCAAGGCCGTGCTCCCCGTTGCTGGCCTCGGTACGCGCTTTCTGCCCGCCACCAAGGCCATGCCGAAAGAGATGCTCCCCGTCGTCGACAAACCTTTGATCCAGTACGCGGTGGATGAAGCCCGCGCCGCCGGCATCGACCAATTCTGCATGGTCACAGGCCGCGGCAAAACCGCGCTCATCGACCATTTCGATATCGCCTTCGAGCTGGAAGCCACTCTGGCGGAACGCAACAAGCGAGAGGCGCTGGATCTGCTGCGCGAGGAGGCCATGCCACCCGGCGCCATCACCACCGTGCGCCAGCAAGTGCCGCTCGGCCTTGGCCATGCCATCTGGTGCGCCCGCACTTTCATTGGCGACGACCCCTTCGCCATCCTACTGCCGGATGATCTGGTGCTGAGCAAAACCCCCTGCACCCAGCAATTGGTGAATGTGTATAACGAGACCGGCGGCAATGTCGTCGCCATTTCCGAAGTGCCGCGCGAACAAACCAACCGCTACGGCATCCTCAAAACCGGCAAAATCGATGGCGATCTGGTGGAGGTCACCGGCATGGTGGAGAAGCCAAAGCCGGAGGACGCACCCTCCAACCTTTCCATCATCGGCCGCTACGTGATGCTGCCTGAGGTCATCACCTATCTTTCCCGCATGGAAGCCGGTGCTGGCAACGAGGTGCAGCTCACTGATGCCATGGCCAAAATGATCGGTGAAAAACCCTTCCATGGCCTGAAATTCGAAGGCCAGCGGTTTGATTGCGGCGACAAAATCGGGTTCCTGGAGGCACAAATCGCCTTCTCCCTCGCCCGGCCGGACCTCAGCCCCGCCGTGCGTGAATTTCTGAAGAAATACGTCAACGCGTAACCCTGATTTCCGAGAAGAATCGATGAGTTTTTCACATAAATTTCCCGCCAGCTCCTTACGCGAATACGATATTCGCGGCATTGTCGGCGAAACCTTGAACGAGGCGGATGCCTTCGCCATTGGCCGCATGTTCGGCTCCATCGTCGCCGAGGCTGGCGGCAAAAAAGTCGTCGCCGGGCGCGATGGCCGCCTCTCCTCACCCTCCCTTTCCAAGGCGCTCATCGAAGGGCTGATCGCCTCTGGCATGGAGGTGGTGGATGTTGGCCAGGGGCCGACGCCGATGCTCTATTACGCCTCCTTTACCGAGCCCGCCGATGGCGCGGTGATGGTAACGGGCAGCCACAACCCGGCGAATTATAACGGTTTTAAAATGATGCTGAAGAACAAGCCGTTCTTCGGCGCGCAGATTCAAGACCTCGGCACCCGCGCGGCCAAAGGCCAGGTGGTGCCCGAGGCCAAGGGCAGCGTGAGCGGGAGGGACATCTCCGATGCCTATATCGCCCGCCTGCTGAAAGACTGGGACGGCACGCGCGAGCTCAAAATCGTCTGGGATAACGGCAACGGTGCCGCGGGTGATGTGCTGCGCAAGCTGGCCGCCAAGCTGCCCGGCAAGCATAAGCTGCTTTTCGCCGAGGTGGACGGCGCCTTCCCCAACCATCACCCGGACCCGACCGTGCCGAAGAACCTGGAAGCCCTGATTGAAGCCGTGAAGAAGGAAGGCGCTGACGTGGGCGTCGCTTTCGATGGTGACGCTGACCGGATCGGCCTGGTGGACAATGAAGGCCATATCCTGTTCGGCGACCAGTTTCTGGTGCTCATGGCGCGTGACGTGCTGAAAGCCCATCCCGGTGGCACCATCATCGCCGATGTAAAAGCCAGCCAGGTGCTGTTCGACGAAGTGGCGAAGGCGGGCGGCAAACCGCTGATGTGGAAAACCGGCCATTCGCTTATCAAATCCAAAATGGCCGAAACCAAAGCCCCGCTGGCGGGGGAAATGTCCGGCCATATTTTCTATAACGACAAATGGTACGGGTTCGACGACGCGCTTTACGCCGCCGTGCGCGTGCTGGGCGTCATCGCCCGCATGGATGAAACCGTGGGCGAATTCCGCGCCGGGCTGCCGCAAGTGCTCAACACGCCGGAATTGCGGTTCGATTGCCCGGACGAACGCAAATTCGCCGTGGTGGCGGAAGTGGCAGAGCGGCTGAAGGAAAGCGGCGCAAAAGTATCCGACACCGACGGCGTGCGCGTGAACACAGAGGATGGCTGGTGGTTGCTGCGCGCTTCTAACACCCAGGCGGTGCTGGTGGCGCGGGCTGAAGCCAGCTCCGGGGCTGGGCTTTCGCGGCTCAAATCCGCCCTGGCGGCACAGCTCTCCGCCTCGGGCCTGGCACCGGATTTCTCAGCCCCGCCCTCCGCCGGGCATTAAGACAAGAACCCCGCCCTTTCATATCATGCTTAGAAAGGGCGGGCGCGGCAGCTTTGCCTTCAGCTTGCCAAAGCGCGCCACCCCGGCCAGCCGCCGATCCAGAAATGCCAGCGTATTCTCTGAGTCCATCGAGCTGTCGCTCAGCCAGTGAAACAGCGTGGCACCAAGCACCGCACCCAAAATGGCGCGTTTGCTGTACCAGGACATGTCCGCACTCTTATCCTCCGCCGCGAACCACGTTGCATCCGCCATGCGGGCGATGATCTTCGCCAACCGCGGCGCATTGCCGGGCAGCACCAGCCACGCCATGGCGCGGCGCACGGCCTCTTTCTCGCCGCTCATCAGCTCCAGCCGAGCCGCCACCGCCGCCCGCACCCGCTTGGTAAGGCCCATATCAGCCATCTGGCCGCGCTGGGTAGCAATCATTCGCTCATCACCAAGCTCGAAATAAGCGGCAATCATCTCTGGCCTGCCGCCGGGAAAAGCCAGCGCCGCCTCCTCAGGGTTCCGCCCCAGCCCGGCAAGCGCCGTATGCAGGGCTTTCACCGTCCAGCCGTCAAACGCTGCATTCTGCGCCAGCGCGTCGATCAGCGCGGCTTTCTCGTCATCGATCATCACAAAAGCTCCTGACCATAGCGATCCAGCTCTTCATTATAGCCAAACAACCGGAAATCCTCCATCCGCATCGGGTAGAGCACGCCATCCAGATGGTCCGTCTCATGTTGCACCACCCGTGCCGCGAAACCTGAGAGTACCTCATCAAAGGCCCGGCCCTGCTCATCCAGCCCGGTAAGCCGGATCTCGTTCCAGCGCGGCACAGCGGCGCGCAGGCCAGGAATGGAAAGGCAGCCTTCCCAGCCGAGCACCCGGCCCGCCTCCTCAACCGGCGTCACCACCGGATTTATCACCGCCCGCAAGCCAATTCCGCCACCGTCATCGGCCCGGCTGGCGGGCACATGAAACACAAACAACCTGAGCGGCACATGCACCTGAGGGGCGGCCAGCCCCACCCCGCCGGCATCCGCCATCGTCTCCGCCATGGCGCTGATCAGCGTTTTGATTTCAGGGGTGGTGGCATCCTCAATCTCCGCCGCGCGGGCGAGCAATACCGGGTGGCCCATGCGGGCAATTTTCAGGATCGACATATTTGCATGATTGCCCCAGCAGAAATGATTTGGCGAGCGCAGGTTCTGTGCTATAGGCCGCCCACAGTTCGCGGACTACGGCCCCAATTGGTCGTGCGCCGCGTTTGTCCGTTTTTTATTTTTTGTTTGGAGCATAAAGCCCAGTGCAAGTTCTCGTTCGTGACAACAATGTCGACCAGGCGCTGAAGGCGCTGAAGAAGAAGCTGCAGCGCGAGGGCGTGTTCCGCGAGATGAAGCTCCGCCGCCATTACGAAAAGCCCTCCGAGCGCCGCGCCCGCGAAGCCGCCGAGGCTGTTCGCCGCGCCCGCAAGATGGAGCGCAAGCGGATCGAGCGCGAGGGTTTCTAAACCCTCTTTCCCGCTTTCGAGCGGGTTTCGCTAAAATTTCGATCAAGCCGCAATGCCCGGGCATTCGCGGCTTTTTTGATGCCAGAGGGCCACCAGACCGGCTTTGCTCAGGCTTTCTGGATCACCAGCACATGGGTGCCATCCGGCTGTTCCAGCAAATCCAGCAGCTCATGTCCCTGGTCCGCCGCCGCGCGGGGCACATTTCGCAGCGGGTCCTCGCCCTTCAGCTTCACCAGCAGAACCTGCCCCGCCTGCATCGCATCCAGCGCCAGGCGGGTCCGCACATAGGTCATCGGGCAAATCTCGGCGGTAATGTCGATGGCTTTGTCATGGGTCGGCAACAGGCTTACCGGCATATCTGCTCCTTTAGAGTCGGATGATTTTAAAGCGACCCGCTCTAAAATCTGAATCCGCCTCTATATCAAAAAGTTAGAGGGCAATTCAGACTTCAGATCCGCTCGCTTTGCAAGCGGATCTGAAGTCATCGCACTCTAAGGCTGGACCGGATTTAAAGTTTGGGCCACAAGGCTCCACGATGGATATAAGCATCGAGCGCCTGTGCATAGAGAACGGGCTGAAGATGACAGCTCCGCGCCGGGTGATTGCGCGGGTGTTATCGGAGGCAACCGACCACCCCGATGTGGAGGAGCTGCATCGGCGCGCCAACCGTATCGATAACCGTATTTCATTGGCCACTGTATACCGCACCGTCCGCCTGCTGGAAGCCAAAGGCATCCTCTCCCGCCGGGATTTAGGCAGCCGCCGCGCGCGGTATGAGCCGAGCGGGGAAGCCAACCATTTTCACCTTGTCGATAAAAGCACCAGCGATGTCATCGAATTCGAGGCCCCTGAGGTTGAGCAAGCCCTGCGCGCAATCGCCCGGGCCCGAGGGCTAGAGATTGATGTGATCAAAATCGAGCTGTTCGGGCGACCCGTCACATGAATCAGACTGTTATCCCGGAACTGCCCCGCTTTACCATTGGCAACGCCGCCCCCGGCTTTGCCGAGCTGCGCGCCGGCAATCTTGGTGTGCGGCTGGCCACCACTCAGGCAGAGCTCATCGCCGCACAGGCCCTGCGCTACCGCGTATTCTACGAGGAAATGGGCGCCAAGGCGGATGCCGCCACCCTGGCCGCGAAGCTGGACCAGGATGAGTTCGACGCCATCGCCGACCATCTTCTGGTGGTGGACCACGATTTTGGCGAAGGCGCGGAAAGCGTGGTGGGCACCTACCGGCTCATCCGGCAGGAGGCGGCGGATGCCTTTGGCCGTTTTTATTCCGAGGGTGAGTACGACATCACGGCGCTGAAAAACTTCTCTGGCCGCAAGCTGGAACTGGGGCGCAGCTGCACCGCCGCCGCTTACCGCAGCCGCATGGTGCTGCAACTGCTCTGGCGCGGCATCGCGGCATATGTGTTCCATTATGGCATTGAGCTGATGTTTGGCTGCGCCTCGCTCAACGGCACCAACCCGGATACCCTGGCCGAGGAGCTGACCTATCTCACCACGCACCACAACGCGCCAGAAACCATCCGCCCGGTTGCCTTGGCCGAGCGTTATGTGGAAATGCGCCGCCTGCCGCCTGAATCGATCAACCCCAAACAGGCATTGATGCGCCTACCACCGCTGATTAAAGGCTATTTGCGGCTTGGCGGCTTTGTGGGCGAGGGTGCGGTGATCGACAGCCAGTTCAACACCACAGATATCGCCATCGTCGTGCAGACCGACGTGGTCACCGAAAAATATTATCGCCATTACGAGCGGGATTCCCGCTAAGGCGCAAAACGGGAGCCGGAGCCCCGGAAAAACCGGGACTTGAAGGGATTTGGAGCTATGGCCGAAGACGATCTGAACACACCCGAATCGCTGCTGCCCTATGATGAATGGACGCAGGATGCGCTGCGCCAGGTGGTGGTTAGCGCGCTGCACCATGTGGCGGCGGCGGGCCTGCCCGGCGGGCATCATTTCTACATCAGCTTCAAAACTGAATACCCCGGCGTTTCCATCCCGGACCGGCTAAAAGCCCAGTATCCGGACGAAATGACCATCGTGCTGCAACACCAGTTCCACGGACTCTCCGTGGATGATGATGTTCTCTCCGTCGGGCTCAGCTTTTCCGGCATTCCCACCACCCTCATCATCCCCATCGCCGCCATCACCAGCTTCGCGGACCCGGAAGTGCGTTTTGGCCTGCAATTCCATGTGGACGTGCCAGAGCCTATAAAAGTGGCCGATATTCCAGAAGCACAGGGCGATGATGTGCCCGCACGCGCGGCGGATGGCCCCGCCGACGTGGTGAGCCTGGATGCCTTCCGCCGCCGCCAGAAAGACTGAAAAGCCATGAACGCCCCCCTGAAACAGAGCCCCTATTTCGCCTATTCGCCCATGTTTCCGCTGGGCGAGGACGATACGAAGTACCGCAAGCTCGATATAGCGGGGGTTTCCACCATAGAGGTGGACGGCAAAACCGTTCTTAAAATTACCGAGGGCGCGCTGGCTGAGCTGGCGTTCCAGGCTTATCATGATATCTCGCATCTGCTCCGCCCGGCGCATTTGCAGCAGCTCGCCAATATCCTGAAAGACCCCGAGGCCAGCGAGAACGACCGTTACGTGGCCATGGAGTTTCTGAAAAACGCCACCATCGCCGCCAAGGGCATTCTGCCGATGTGCCAGGATACCGGCACCGCCCTGGTGTTCGGCAAAAAAGGCCAGCGCGTATGGGTTGAAGGCAATGAGGAAGAAGCCTTATCATGGGGTGTCGCGCGCACCTACACCGAAACCAATCTGCGCTATTCGCAAATGGCGCCGCTCTCAATGTTCGAAGAAAAGAACACCGGTAATAACCTGCCCGTGCAGTTCGATATCATGGCCGCCCCTGGTGAGCATCATGCGGATGAGTTCCACCTGCAATTCATCGCCAAGGGCGGTGGCTCAGCCAATAAAACCTATCTGTTCCAGGAAACCCGCGCGGTTTTAACGCCGGAGAAAATCTACGCCTTCATCGAAGCCAAGATCAAAACCCTCGGCACCTCCGCCTGCCCGCCCTACCATCTGGCGATTGTCATCGGCGGCACCTCGGCTGAGCTTTGCCTGAAAACCGTCAAGCTCGCCTCCACCAAATATTACGACAATCTGCCCACCAGCGGCGATGCCACCGGCCACGCCTTCCGGGACCTGGAGATGGAGCGGCAGGTGTTGGAAATTTCCCGTAAAATCGGCATCGGTGCGCAGTTTGGTGGCAAATATTTCTGCCATGATGTGAGGGTTATCCGCCTGGCCCGGCATGGCGCGTCTTTGCCCATCGGCATCGGCGTGTCTTGCTCAGCCGACAGGCAGGTGAAGGCCAAAATCACGCCCCAAGGCGTGTTCCTGGAACAGCTTGAAACCAACCCGGCCAGATATCTGCCAGAGATCACGGATGAGCATCTGGGCGGCGAGGTTGTCGCCATCGACCTCACCCGCCCGATGCCGGAAATTCTGGCGCAGCTTTCCAAACACCCCGTCAAAACCCGCGTGGCCCTCACCGGCACCATCGTGGTGGCGCGGGATATCGCCCATGCCAAGCTGCAGGAGCGACTGGACCGTGGCGAGGGCATGCCCGATTACATGAAGAACCACCCGGTTTATTACGCCGGACCCGCAAAAACTCCGGAAGGCATGGCCACTG
>JAKBCH010000013.1:0-36983 GCA_021808055.1 Pseudomonadota bacterium
GCACGGCAGAGGGGGTGACCTCGACCAGTTCGTCATCCTGAACATAGGCGATCGCCTGCTCCAGGCTCATGCGGCGGGGCGGCACCAGCAGCAGCGCCTCATCCTTGCCGGCAGCGCGGATATTGGTGAGCTTCTTCTCGCGCACCGGGTTCACGTCCAGATCGTTCTCGCGGCTATGCTCACCCAGGATCATGCCGACATAAACTTTTTCGCCGGGGTTCACGAACAGCACGCCGCGGTCCTGCAGGGAGAACAGGGAGTATTGCACGGCTTCGCCATCTTCCGACGAGATCAGCGCGCCATTGCGGCGGCCTTCGATCTTGCCTTTCCAGGGGCCGTAACCCGCGAACAGGCGGTTCATCACGCCGGTGCCCCGCGTATCGGTCAGGAACTCGCCATGATAACCGATGAGGCCGCGCGAGGGGATGCGGAAGGTCAGGCGCTGCTTGTCGCCGCCGGAGGGGCGGATGTCTGAAAGCTCGCCCTTGCGGCGGGACATTTTGTCCACCACCGCACCGGAATAGGGCTCATCGACGTCGATCAGCACCTCTTCATAAGGCTCCTCACGCTCGCCGGTTTCCTCGTTGATGCGCGTCAGCACGCGCGGGCGGCCAATGGTCAGCTCGAAGCCCTCGCGGCGCATGGTCTCAATCAGCACGCCGAGCTGAAGCTCGCCACGGCCAGAAACCTCGAATGCGTCCGTCTCGGTGGAAACGGCCACTTCGATCGCCACATTGCCTTCGGTTTCGGCCAGCAGGCGGTCACGAATCTGGCGGGAGGTAACCTTTTTGCCCTCGCGGCCACCCAGCGGGCCGTCATTGATGCGGAAGGTCATGGAGAGGGTCGGCGGGTCGATCGGGGTGGCGGCCAGCGGGGCAGCAACCTCGGGCGCGCAGATTGTGTAGGGGATGGTGGCATCCGAGAGCCCGGCCACGGCGACAATATCGCCAGCCTGAACCTCGTCCACCGGCACACGCTCCAGCCCACGGAAGGAGAGCAGCTTGGTCAGGCGGCCGGTTTCCACCACCTTGCCGTCCAAATTCAGCACCTTCACCGGCATGTTGACGGTGGCCTTGCCCTGCTCGACGCGCCCGGTGAGCACACGACCGAGGAAAGTGTCGGATTCGAGAATGGTGGCGACCATGGCGAAGGGCGCATCCATATCCAGCGCCGGGGCGGGCACATGGCTCAAAATCAGGTCGAAGAGCGGGGTGAGGCTTTCACGCGGGTCGTTCAGATCCTTCACCGCCCAGCCCTGACGGCCGGAGGCGAACAGCATCGGGAAGTCGAGCTGCTCCTCATTGGCGTCCAGCGAGGCGAACAGGTCGAACATCTCGTTATGCACATCATCCGGGCGGGCGTCGCCACGGTCGATCTTGTTCACCACCACGATGGGCTTCAGGCCGCGGGCGAGCGCCTTGCCGAGCACGAACTTGGTCTGCGGCAGCACGCCTTCGGCGGCATCCACCAAAATCACCGCGCCATCCACCATCGACAGGATGCGCTCCACCTCGCCGCCGAAATCGGCGTGGCCAGGGGTGTCAACGATGTTGATGCGGGTATCGTTCCAGACCACCGAGGCAACTTTGGCGAGAATGGTGATGCCGCGCTCTTTTTCCAGGTCGTTGCGGTCGAGTGCCCGCTCAGCCACCGCCTGGTGGGCGGCGAAAGCGCCGGACTGCTTCAAAAGCTGGTCGGTAAGGGTGGTTTTGCCATGGTCAACGTGAGCAATAATGGCAATATTGCGGATTTTCGGCGCGGACATCGCAGGCTACCTATTAAAATGAGCAAACCGGCCGGGCCGGGGCGCGTGGTGTCGCCTCGGTCTGGCCGGGATGCTCGGGCTGATTTGTGCCCCCGCATAGCGATATTGCGCTGCAAAAGCGAGGGTAAAAACATAGATTTTATAGCATGGGCGCTTTGCGGCGCTGAAAGCAGTTAAATGACATGGGCGCCGCAATGCACCCATGGGTCGGATTACTGGCCTATCGCTTGCCCGGAACGGGACGTGCTATTGACGGAGGGCGCGGGCGGCACACCATTGCCGTTGACCGCGCCGTTAGACATGCCATTGCCGGAAGCCGAGCCGCCTGATGGCGTGGCGCTATCGTGAGTTACCCCGCCACCTTGAGACATGTCGCCGGAGCGGGACGTGGAATTGACGGAGGGTGCCATGCTGCCCGTCTCGCTGTCATTCCCGTCACTGGACATGGCATTACCGCCAGACATGCCGCTGTCCGAAGACATGCCGCCGCTGGCTGCTGACATGTCATTATTAGATCCCATTTGCTGCAAGGCACGGCTGATGTCCTGCGCCGCAGTGGAATAATCTCCTGAACTCAGGGCGTTACGAGCATCTTCGATCGCCTTCACGGCAGGGGACTGATCTGACGACATGGAAGAACCGGCATCAACGCTCCGGGTGAGCAGGCGGGTTTCCGCATGGCCAAGGGCTGATTCGGCGCGCATTTTTTCATGATGTTCAATGGCGTGCTGAGCCATGTGCAAGTATTTGCGCGCCCCGGAATTCGACATGCCGCCGGATGATTGATCTCCGGGTGCCATATTATTGGGTGCCATATTATTGGGTGCCGTATTGCCAGGTGATTGGCCGGGCTGCGTCTCAACTGGTGCATTTACCGCGCCGGTGGGGGCTGGGCTGGAAGCCCCGCTGGACATTGGATTGGTTTGGGCAAGAGCGACGCCACTTGTCATCAACAAGGCGGCAGACGCCATCCAGATTTTGCGCATAAGAAACTCCTCTAAAATTTACGCGGTTTGAGCCGGTAATTCTTTATCCAAGCTGGGGGGAGTGACGATTTTACCAAGGTGCGGGGGCTGAAAGCAGTATTAAAGCCTCGTCATATCCGGCCGATTTGTTTACAAAAGCTGTGGCTTCGCTGGGAAACACATGAGAGTCCGTATTGCGCTTGGCGCGCTCGTTCTGGGTACCACGCCGGCCCTGGCCGATATTCCGGATGGCGCTGCCTGCGCTGTGGCGGGCCATGCCGTTGAGCTGGCGGATGCGCTGCCACCTAATTTGCTGCTTTCCATCGGCATGGTGGAAAGTGGCCGGGCCAACCCGCTCACCGGTGCCGCCGCCCCTTGGCCATGGACAGTGAATGCCGATGGCAACGGCCAGTATTTTGCCAGCAAGCAGGATGCGGAAGCTTTTGTAAGGCTGGCCCAGGCTTCCGGTGCCAGAGACATTGATGTGGGCTGTTTTCAGGTAAGCCTGGAATACCACCCGGATGCCTTCGCCTCGTTGGGTGACGCTTTTAATCCTGCCGCCAATGCCGCCTATGCGGGCACATATTTAACCCAACTTAAGGCGCAGACGGGCTCCTGGAAAGCTGCCATCGCCGATTATCATTCGGCTTTGCCAGACCTTGGTTTGCCGTATCAGCGCATGGTGCTGGCGGCGTGGCGGCGGCTGGGCAACATGCCGCCGGATTTAGGCGCGGATATCGCAGACGCGGCATTTCAGGCGCCGGACCCCGTGGTGATCATTCAGTCGCCTGAAGCGCGGAAGGTGCATGTTTATACCATGAACGCGCCGGACGATGCCTCCTGGCGCCCTGGGCTGCCACGCGTGATCGATAACCCGTGAATTGCCGGGGCAATTGAATTTGGGCCGGGCAAGCTCTAGAGCAGGCGGACCATGAGCGAAAATAACACCACCGCCCAGCTGAGCTGGCCCTTCCGTGAAGCCGAACGCATTGCCGAACGGCTGAAACAGAAAGGCAAGACCGAGGCGCTGTTTGAGACTGGCTACGGCCCCTCCGGCCTGCCGCATATCGGCACGTTCGGCGAGGTGGCGCGCACCAGCTGGGTGCGCAAGGCGTTCACAGACCTCACCGGCCTGTCATCACGCCTGCTGGCGTTTTCCGATGATATGGACGGCCTGCGCAAGGTGCCGGACAATGTGCCGAACAAGGAGATGCTGCGGGAATATCTTGGCAAGCCGCTGACGCGCATCCCCGACCCGTTCGGCAAGTTCGAGAGCTTTGGCGCGCATAACAACAACATGCTGCAGGAGTTCCTGCGCGCCTTCGAGTTTGAGTTCGAGTTTGCCTCCGCCAGTGATTATTACGCCTCTGGCCGGTTCGACGCGGCGTTGCTGCATGTTTTGCGTCATCATGATGAGATTGTGCAGATTATCCTGCCCACGCTGGGGGCGGAGCGCAAAGCCACCTATTCGCCGATCCTGCCCATCAATCCGCGCACCGGAATTGTCATGCAGGTGCCCATCGATAAAGTTGATGCCGACCACGGCACCGTATTCTGGACCGACCCGGACAGCGGCGTGAAGTTTGAAACCTCTGTGCTGGGCGGCAATGCCAAGCTGCAATGGAAAGCCGATTGGGCGATGCGCTGGTACGCGCTGGATGTGGATTATGAGATGTCCGGCAAGGACCTCATCGACTCCGTGAAGCTCTCCTCTTCCATCTGCCGTGCCTTGGGCAAGGAGCCGCCGCTGACGCTCACTTACGAGCTGTTCCTGGATGATAAGGGGCAGAAGATCAGCAAGTCCAAGGGTAACGGGCTTTCCATCGAGCAATGGCTGACCTACGCGCCGAAGGAGAGCCTGGCGCAGTTCATGTATCATGCGCCGCAACGAGCCAAGAAATTGTTCTTCGATGTCATCCCCCGTTCAACGGATGATTACATCAATTATGTTACGGCCTTGCCCACGGCGGAAAAGCCGCATGACAATCCGGCCTGGCATATTCATGGCGGGGTGCTGCCGGACCATGCGGGTTCGCCGATCAGCTTCACCATGCTGCTGAACCTCGCCTCGGTGAGCAATGCGGATAGTGCGGAGATGCTCTGGGGCTTCATCCGCGCCTATATGCCCGAGGCCAATGCCGAGAGTTTCCCGTTCCTGGCGGAGCTGGTGCATTACGCCGTGGCCTATAACCGCGATTTCGTGGCGCCCAAGCGCCAATACCGTGTGGCCAATGCGGCCGAGCGCGTGGCGCTGGAAGATTTACGCGACCGGCTGGCAAGTGGCAGGCAGGCGGAATATCCAGGCGAGACGGAAGCCGAGCGGCTGCAAAACCTGGTTTATGCCGTGGGCAAGGAACAGGAATTCAAGCCGCTGAAGGCGTGGTTCGACTGTCTTTACCAAGTGCTGCTGGGCACTCAGGAAGGCCCGCGCTTTGGCGGGTTCATTGCCCTTTATGGCGTGGAGCGGACGATTGCCTTGATCGAAACGCACCTCGCGCGCGAGGCGGCGGCGGCCTGAACCTTGCGCCGCCACCTTAAGCTGCTGCCGCCTGTATTAGGGTTTTTGTTGCTGGTAGCCATTGCTTTTGGGCTGCACGGCGTTCTGGCCAAGGTGGGCGTGGCGCAGGTTTTAGCGGCCTTCCTGGCCACGCCATTATGGGATGTGGTGCGCGCCCTGGCGCTGTTGGCGGCTTCCATTTGCATCATGGCGGCTTATGATTTGCCGGGCGTGTTCTTCGCGCGGCGGGGCGGTGGCAGCCCGCATCTGCCTTACCCCAGCATCGGCCTGGCCTCTTTCTGTGCCTATGCGTTGAGCCATGTGCTGGGGGCGGCGGCCCTTACCGCCGCGGCCATCCGGCTGCGATTTTACGCGCATTGGGATGTGCCGGCGGGCGGTATCGCGCGGATTGTGGCGCTCTCGGGCAGCGATTTCGTGCTGGGCGTGTTTACCCTCACCGGCGTATTGCTGCTGGCGGACCCATATTCCGTGCCGATCCCCGGCACCCCGGCTTCTGATTTGTTGCGCGGGCTTGGGCTGGCGCTGCTGGCGGTGCCGTTGTTTTATGTTCTGGCGGCGCGCAAGCGGGATGCGGTGGTGCTGCTTGGCAAGACGATCGCCCTTCCGGGGGCGCGAATCGCTTGCGCGCAGATTGTGGTTTCTTGCCTCGACATCTGTTGCGCCTGCGCCATTCTGCACGCTGTTCTGCCCGCCGCACCTGGGTTAACCTACCCGCACACCTTAAGCCTATATTTGGGGGCCTTCGCTGCGGGCGTGCTCTCTGGCCTGCCGGGCGGGGTTGGGGTGTTCGATTCCGTGCTGCTGTTAGGATTTTCCGCTTATTTGCCCGCTGCCGAGGCGCTGGGGGCGATTTTGTTATTCCGCGTTATGTATTTTCTGGCGCCGGCATGTTTGGCCGGGTTGTGTTATGCCGGGCACGAGCTTTGGGTTTACGCATCGAAGGACCGTAAATCCTGACCTTCGTCGTGCCTGCGTAGGCGCTGCTCAGCCCGCGTGTTCCTCCCGCGCGGCGTTCCAAACTTCTTTCGCGGCGTCCAGGTTCATCGCGCCGATGCCAAGCCCCGCAATCAGGTCCGGCCAGAGGCTATGCCATAAATAGGCCGTGACGGCCCCGGCCAGGATGATGGCGGCATTGGCCAGCACATCGTTGCGGGCGGAGAGAAAGGCGGCGCGGGTGAGGCTGCCGCCGGTGTGACGGTGCCGGGCGAGGATTGTCGCGGCGCAGAGATTTACCGCCATGGCGGCCAGCCCGGTGAGCGAAAGCCAGGCGGCATCAGGTGCTTCCGGGTGCCAGATTTTGGCGATGGCCTGCCAGAGTGTGGCGAGGCTGGGCACGAAGATCAGCCCGGCCATCACCATGCCCGCCTTGGCCCGCGCCTTCGGCTTCCAGCCAAGGGCGGTGAGCAGCAGCAGGTTCACCGCCGAATCTTCGAGAAAATCCACGCTGTCCGCGAACAGGGAGACAGAGCCGATGGCCCGCGCCACGCCAAATTCAAAAAAGAAGAACCCGAAATTCAGCGCCAGCGCGGCCAGGGCGGCCTGGCGCAGAGAGGTCTTGATCATGGAGCTCTCCTGAAATGAAAAACGGCGCCTGAAGGCGCCGTTTGGATCAGCGGCGCAGGTTGAGCCGACCGATCAGATCTTGATAGCGCTTCACATTCTTGCGCTTCAGATAATCCAGCAGCGAGCGGCGCTGGCCAACGAGCACCAGCAGGCCACGGCGGGAATGGTAATCCTTGGCGTGGGTCTTTAAGTGTTCGGTGAGGTTGGAGATGCGCTCGGAGAGCAGAGCCACCTGAACTTCCGGAGACCCGGTGTCGTTGGCGGCGGTAGCGTATTCGGCGATGAGCGCCGTGCGGCGCTCTGGCGTAATCGACATCGTGATATCCTTATAAAAGACGGTTAAAACAGGCGCTCGGGCTTCAGCCACCCTTCAGAGAGTCGGGCCATGGCCTTCACGCGCCCCGCCGCCGTCACGCGCACCAGCCCTTCATCGGGGTTGGCGGCATCCGGAATGCGCCCCATCAGGTCAACCAGGCTTATGGCCTGGCCTTGTGATAAGGCGAAAAACTCTGCTTGGTTCAGGGCCAGGGCCGGGATGTCGTCCAGCGCGGTCTCGAGCGGCAGCAGGGTTTCAGCAAGAGTGGCGGGGTTCTGCTCTGGATCGAGGAAAAAGTCCAGAGGAACCGCCATGCGCTCCAGGAACGGCCCCACGCGCAAGCGGCGCAGCACGGCAATATGCCCAACCGAGCCGCAGGCCCGCGCCAGGTCCCGCGCCAGAGAGCGCATATAGACCCCCTTGCCGGACTGCACCTCGAACACCGCATGGTCCGCATCCGGCCGGCCGATCAGCTCGAACCTGTCCACCTGCGCGGGGCGGGGCGGCAATTCGGGCGGTCGTCCGTCCCGGGAGAGGTCGTAGGCGCGTTCGCCCTCCACTTTTATGGCGGAGAAGATGGGCGGCACTTGCATGATGTTGCCGATAAAGGCGGGCAGAGCGGCCAAAATCTCGGCATCGCTGGGTCGAATATCAGAGGTGGCGATGACTGCCCCCTCGGCGTCGTCGGTGTCCCGCGCCTCGCCAAATTTCAGGGTGAAATGATAGATTTTGGTGCTGTCCATCACATAAGGCACGGTTTTGGTGGCGGCCCCGAAGGCTAGCGGCAGAATGCCGGTGGCCAGCGGGTCCAAAGTGCCACCATGGCCGGCCTTCTGGGCGTCCATCGCCCGTTTCACCTTGTTTAGCGCCTGCGTGCTGGTGATGCCTGGGGGTTTATCGAGAATGATCCAGCCGTCTAATTTGCGGCCTTTTTTCTGCCGAGCCATCGTGTCCTGTTAAAATCGCTAGTGAGCGGCGCTGATAGAGCGCGGCGCGGCTGGCTGCAACCTTATTGCAACGCAGGGCTGCTCCTTAACGGGTTGGCAACTGATATCTGTTGAAATGGCCGGGTTTTAGGAGGATCGCCACATGCAAGACGACCCGAAACCGTTTTTATCTCCGCCCGCCCAAATGGAGGCGCGCCTCTCAGAGCCGTATAGCAACAGCCTGAATCCGAGGCCAAAAGCCCATGCTCGTCAACGGGATAGGTTTATCGGGTTTGTCTGTGATGAGGCTAGCAGGAACAAGCTGCACGAAACGCTGGCCGGACATATTCCGAATGATAACCGGGTGCATGTGGCGGGTTTCCGTGAGGCATTGGCAATTCTGGCGGAGATGGCCACGCCGGAAGTGGTGCTGGTGGACCTTTCTGGCGAAGAGCAGCCGATCAACGCGCTGATGAACCTCTCGGATGCGGTGGATGCCGGGACGTTGGTGCTGGCGATTGGCGAGGTTCAGAACGTTAATTTTTACCGACTTGTGGTTAAAAACATGGGGGTGAAGGAATATATCGCCAAACCGCTCACTAAGGATTCGATTTCAAAATATTTCCTGCCGGTCGTCGATAATCTTATGGTCTCACCGCAAGTAGGCGTGCGTGGGGGGCGGATGATCGCACTTTGCGGGGCGCGTGGCGGAGTGGGCACAAGCTGCATTGCGGTTAATCTTGCCGGCTATCTTGGCACAGAACTGCACCGGCACACCTTGCTGCTGGACGGGGAGGTGAACACCGGCACGCTGGCGCTGGATTTGAACCTGCCCGCCAGCCATGGCCTGTCGGCTGTGCTGGAGGCGCCACAGCGTGTGGATCAATTGCTGATAGAGCGCTGTGTGCAGGATGTGGGCGAGAGGCTGCACGTGATGGCGGGCATGGAAGCCCTGGCGTGGGAGCCGCCTTGCCACCCGGAAGGCATCGCGAATTTCGTGCAGACAATCCGTGAGCGTTATAATTTCATGGTGGCGGATGCCGGCGCGCGGCTTACACCACTGGCCCGGCAATTATTGTTTAATGCCCAGCAGCGGGTGATTGTGATGGACCCCACGCTAATTTCGCTGCGTAATGTGGAGAGGTTGTTCACCATGTCAGGCGGTTCCAGCCAGGCGCAGGCCCCCTTGCTGGTGTTGAACAAAGCCGGCGCGCAAGGCGGGCTGGCGCGTCATTTCATGGAAGACAAGCTGGGTGTACAATTTGACGCGGTCATCCCGGATCTGCCGCGTTTGGTGGGTGGGCATTCAGGGTTTGGCACGCTGGCGGTGCGCCAGCGCGGCCCGTTCCGCCAGTCCATCATTGCCCTTGCGGCGGCATTGGGGATAGGAACACAGCCCGGCATGGCCCAAGCCACCGCGCAGCCTAGCTATGCGGGTATGATTTAAGAAATTCAGCCCAGGCATTAGGCGTTCGGCCAGAAATACAGTATAAACCGGCTCTGCTACGCAAACTCTGGAGCCTGTTATCCTAATGTCCGATACGCCTGATTCTGCCCCGCTCGACGATGCCTATGACGCCGCATCGATCAGTGTTCTGAAGGGGCTGGATGCCGTCAGGAAGCGGCCGGGCATGTATATCGGCGACACGGATGACGGCTCGGGCCTGCATCATATGGGCTTCGAGATTATCGACAACGCGGTGGACGAAGCCCAGGCCGGATTCGCCAACCGGGTGGAGGCCGTGCTGAACGGCGACGGCTCCATGACCGTCACCGATAATGGCCGTGGGATTCCCACCGATATTCACCCCGAAGAGGGCATTTCCGCCGCCGAGGTGGTGCTGACCAAGCTGCACGCGGGCGGCAAGTTCAACCAGAACAGCTACAAGGTTTCTGGCGGCCTGCACGGCGTGGGTGCCGCTGTGGTGAACGCGCTGTCTGAGTGGATGGAAGTGCGCATCTGGCGCAACGGGCAAGAGCATTTCATCCGCTTTGAACACGGTGACACGGTGCAGCCGCTGAAGATTGTTGGCCCGTCGGACAAGCCCAACGGCACCGAAGTGACCTTCAAACCTTCCGCCGCCACCTTCACGCATACGGAATTTGATTATGCGGTGTTTGAGCGGCGCTTGCGCGAGCTGGCTTTTCTGAATTCCGGCCTGGCGATTGTGCTGCGCGACGAACGGCATGAGCCTTTTCAGCAAGCAGAGTTCCATTACGAGGGCGGTGTGCAGGAGTTCTGCCTCTGGCTGGACCGGGCGAAGCATGCCGTGCTGCCTGCCCCGATCACCGCGGTGAGCGAGGCCAAGGAAGCGGGAATAAAGGTGGAATTTGCTCTGAGCTGGAACGATTCCTTCCACGAGACCATGCTTTGCTTCACCAACAACATCACCCAGCGCGATGGCGGCACGCATCTGGCCGGGTTCCGTGGCGCGCTGACCCGCGTGGTGAGCAATTACGCCAAGAGCATCGCCGGGAAGAAAGAGATGGCCGATCTCTCCGGCGAGGATATGCGCGAAGGGCTGACCGCCGTGCTCTCGGTGAAGGTGCCGGACCCGAAATTTTCCTCGCAGACGAAGGACAAGCTGATCTCCTCTGAGGTGCAGCCCGTGGTGCAGGCAGCGGTGGCCGATGCGCTGAGCCATTGGTTCGAGACGCACCCCAAGGAAGCCAAGAGCATTGTACAGAAAGTGATGGATGCGGCGGCCGCGCGCGAGGCTGCGCGCCGCGCCCGTGAACTCACCCGCCGCAAGGGTGTGCTGGATATTTCCTCGCTGCCCGGCAAGCTGGCGGATTGCCAGGAGCGTGATCCGGCAAAATCCGAGCTCTTTTTGGTTGAGGGCGATAGCGCCGGTGGCTCCGCGAAACAGGGGCGCGACCGCAAATACCAGGCGATTTTGCCGCTCAAGGGCAAAATTTTGAATGTGGAGCGCGCAAGGTTCGACAAGATGCTGGGCAGCGCCGAGGTCGGCACGCTCATCACCGCGCTGGGGGCTGGCATTGGCCGGGGGGATTCCGGCGAAGGTGGGTTTGACCCCGCCAAGCTGCGTTACCACCGCATCGTCATCATGACAGACGCGGATGTGGATGGCTCGCATATCCGCACATTGCTGCTTACATTTTTCTATCGGCAGATGCCGCAGCTTATTGAGCAGGGTTATCTCTACATCGCGCAGCCACCGCTCTACCGTGCCAAGCGCGGCAACGACCAGCGCTATTTGAAGGATGATGCCGCACTTGAAGCCTTCCTGCTCGACCGTGCCTTGGGTGGGTCGGTGCTGAGTAGTGATGCTCTGACGCTGACGGGCGATGAGTTGCGCGAGGCGTCTGCCTGGATTGGCCAGGTGGTGCACCGGCTCCAGGCAATGGAAAACACGCTGCCACAACAATATCTTGAACAGATTGCGATTGCCGGGCTGATGTCTCAGGCCGCATTGGGTGATGCCGCAAAGGATGCGGCGCTGGTGGCACGGCTGAATGGCATTTCAGCGCCCACGGAACGCGGGTGGATTGTAACCTCCGATGAAGCCGGGGTGAAGCTGGGCCGCACCGTGCGCGGCGTGGCCGAGCATTACACGCTGGATGCGATGACCTTGCGGACCGCCGAGGCGCGCTACCTTGCCGAGCGTGGCGAAAGGTTGGCTGAGATATTTGCTGAAAACGCGACCCTCTCAATTGATGGCGGAATGGCCAAGCCTGTGCATGGCCCGGCGGCGATGTGGGACACGCTGCTGGCCCATGGCCGCAAGGGCATGGTGATCAGCCGCTTCAAAGGCTTGGGCGAGATGAACCCGGAAGAATTATGGGCAACCACGCTGGACCCGAAAATGCGGCGTCTCTTGCAGGTAAAAATTGCCGATGCCGAGGGCACAGACCAGATATTCACGACGTTGATGGGCGACGTGGTGGAGCCGCGCCGCGAGTTTATCGTGAACAACGCGCTGCGGGTGGCAAATCTCGACACCTGATAAAGTACCACGCGTTTGAAGGATGGCGCGCTGTTTCGCCGGGCTATTTAGAGCTGGCTAATGCCGCGCCAACATGTGCCCCGCCATGCATCTCCGCCAGCTTCATCTGGCGGTGACGTTCTCTGTAACTGGCGCGTTGTGCATCGCTGCGCTCATCATGGCAGGCAGAACAGCTAACGCCCTCTTCGAAAAGAGGCGATAAACGCTCAGCCTCGTTCACGGGGCGGCGGCAGGCGAAACACATATCATGCTTGCCCATCGCCAGCCCGTGCTCAAGCGTCACACGCTGGTCGAACACGAAGCATTCGCCTTGCCAAAGGCTTTGCTCAGGCGGCACAATTTCGAGATATTTTAGAATACCGCCTTCCAGATGATAAACCTCTTCAACCCCTTCGCTTTTCAAAAAAGCGGTGGATTTTTCACAACGTATGCCGCCGGTGCAAAACATCGCCACTTTTGGCGGCGTGCCTTGGCCCAGCAATTTTTCCCGCTCGGCGCGAAACCATGCCGGAAATTCCCTGAAACTCTTTGTGCCCGGGTTGATGGCGCCAGCAAAACTGCCAACGGCTACTTCGTAGTCGTTGCGCGTGTCGATCAGGATTGTACCAGGCTCGCGCACAAGCGCGTTCCAGTTCTGCGGTGCTACATAATGCCCGGCACCGCGCAGCGGATCGATATCCGGCTGGCCCATGGTGACGATTTCGCGCTTTATCCGCACTTTCAGCCGGTGAAACGGCAGGGCTGGCGCGCGGGAGAACTTGGCCGAGAGGCTGGCGCAGCCTGGTAATTGTTGAATATGGGCAAGCACAGCTTCAATGGCGGCATCTGTTCCGGCAATGGTGCCGTTAATGCCCTCCGAGGCCAGAATGATGGTGCCTTTTACGTCCTGTGCTTGGCAAAGCTGAACCAACCCGGCTTGTACGGCGGCGCAATCCTCAACCGGCACGAATTTATAAAGGGCCGCGACACAGATTGGCAGATTGGTTTCTGGCGTTGTCATCACGTGGCTCATCAACGGCGCGGGTTACTGGCTGAATGCGTTTCCAACCTGGTGTGCCGTATGCACAATGGCATCGCCGGTGGCGTTGGCGCCGTCGCTAAAGCCTTTCCCGATATCGTTAAACCCGCTGCCGATATGGCTCTGGCCAAGATTATCGCCGGCGGCGTTGAAATCCTCTTGCGCGCGGCGGCCATCGGCATTGCAGGCGGCAAGGGCCAAAGGCAGGGCCAGCAGACACAAACGGGGCAGCCTCATTTCAGCAGTTCCTTTCTCGCCGCATGTTTGCCCGCCCGGCGGCAGATTTTCAATAGGAACAGGCTGGACATTACCGTGGCGCTTTGGCCTTGTGCAAAATGCGGGGCGTACCCGTTCTGAACAGCTTTACCAAGGAGGCCCCGTATGACCATTCCGCGCATTGCTCTGCCAAACGGCATTCAGGTTCCGGCCCTTGGCCAGGGAAGCTGGTATATGGGCGAGGATTCGGCGGCGGCGCGCGGTGAGATCGCGGCGCTGCAAGCCGGCATCGAGCTTGGCATGACATTGATCGACACCGCGGAAATGTACGCCGATGGCGGTTCGGAGGAAGTGGTTGGCCAGGCCATTGCAGGCCGACGCGACAAGGTTTTTCTTGTCAGCAAGGTGTATCCGCACAACGCCTCGGCCAGGGGTATCCCGCAAGCCTGTGCCCGCAGCCTGAAGCGGCTTCAAACAGACAGGATCGATCTCTATCTGCTGCATTGGCGGGGCGCTTATCCGCTGGCGGAAACAGTCAAGGCTTTTGAACGTTTGCGGGAGGCCGGGCATATCGGTGCCTGGGGTGTTTCTAACTTCGATACCGCCGATATGCAGGAGCTGGCCCGGTTGCCGCTTGGGGGGCAATGCGCGGTGAACCAGGTTTTATATAATCCCGAGGCGCGAGGGATCGAGTTCGATCTTATGCCCTGGTGCCGGGCGGCTGGGGTGCCGGTTATGGCCTATTCGCCGCTTGGCCAGGCCGGGCGGCTGTTAAAATCCCCGGCGCTTGTTGAAATTGGCAAACGCCACGGGGTTTCCACCGCGCAGGTGGCGCTGGCCTGGAGCCTGCGTGACGGCAATACGATCGCCATTCCCAAGGCCAGCTCGCTTGCCCATGTGCAGCAGAATGCCGCTGCGGCGGGGATAAAATTAACGGATACGGACCTCGCGGCCATTGATGCGGCATTTGCGCCGCCGCGCCGCAAGCAACCTTTGGCGATGCTGTAATCTGGGGGGCGGGCCGTGGAGGTCCGGGCGGGAATCGAACCCACATTCACGGATTTGCAGTCCGCTACATCACCACTCTGCCACCGGACCATCTGGTGCGGCTCCTATATCCTCGCCTAGGCGGTGGTGGTCAAGCCGTGTTTTGCTCCGCCCAAGCGCACCCCGCGCGGGGGCGGTTGAGTTTAGGCACGCGGGGCAGCTATAAGTGCCGCGGTTGCGAAATAGAAGGGTTGCCATGGCCGATTTGAATGCTTGGGCGGTACAGCGCGGAAATATGGTGGATTCGCAGGTCCGCCCCAACCATGTGCATGACGCGCGGATAACCGCGGCGATGCGCAGCCTGCCGCGCGAGGCTTTTGCCAGCGCCAGCCCCCTGGCCTATGCGGATGTGGATTTGCCGCTGGGCGAAGGGCGGTACATGCCGAACCCGATGCTCACGGCGCGGTTGGCGCAATTGGTGCTGGAGATGAATCCCGCGCATGTTCTCGTCATCGGCGCGGGCAGCGGCTATCTGGCGGCTGTTTTGGGCCTGGGGGGCATTGAGGTTGTGGCCCTTGAGGAAGAAACGCGCCTCACAAATGCGGCGCTGGCAACCTATGCGCCAAAAGTGCAGGCCGTAAACGGACATCTGAACGCCGGTTGGCCCTCCGGCAGCCCGTATGATGTTATTATGATTGAGGGGGCGGTGCTGGAAATCCCGGATACGCTGGCGGCCCAGCTCAGCCCTGGCGGCCGGGTTGTCACCATCCTGGCTGATGACGCTTCGCCCGAGGCTTTGGGTCGCGCCGTGGTGGCGCAGGCTGTTTCTGGCGGCTGGTCTGCGGTACGGGTGTTTGACTGCACAGCGCATATTTTGCCGCAGTTTATGCCGGCCCAGGCATTTAGCTTCTGACCATGAAGCGAATGATGCGGTCCCGCGGTTTTTGCCTGCACGGCGGCGTGCTGGGCGTGCTGGCGCTCGGCGTCGCGCCAGCTTGGGCAGGCCAGCCAGCCACCCTTACGGAGGCGCTGGTTGATGCCTATTACAACAACCCAACCTTGCAGCAGCAAAGGGCTGTGCTGCGGCAAACCGATGAAGAGGTGCCGACAGCGCTCTCCGGCTGGCGCCCCACGGTTACATTCCAGGGCCAGTTAGGGCAGGTTTCGGGGGTGGAGAAATACGCCACAACTGCTTACAACCCCCCTTTGCCGCCGGCAACGCAGCACACCAGGGTGCCTGAAAACGGCACCTCAAAAGTTGCCCGGCTTACGGTTTCTCAGCCCATCTACACCGGCGGCAAAGTCACCAGCCAGACGCGGCAGGCCAAAAATGATGTGTACGCCGCCAGGGCCCAGCTTCTCTCCCAGGAGCAAACGGTTTTCTACGGTGTCATCCAGGCTTATGTGTCTGTGGTCGCAGACCAGAAACTGCTGGATTTGCAGGAAAACAACCAGCAGGTGATGCAGCAGCAGGTGCACGACACCCGCACGCAGTTCAATCTGGGGGAGATTACCATGACCTCCGTGGCGCAGGCGCAGGCTTCGCTTGCCCAGGCGGAGCAGCAAGTGAACGTGGCGCAGGGGAATCTTGCAATCGCCAGGGAGAATTTCCGGCAATTGGTGGGAGACTATCCGGCGGCAAACCTGGTGCCGCCAGAACCGCTTGTGTTGCCGGTGAACGGCCAGACGCAGGCTGGCCAGATGGCGTTGCAAAACAACCCGGACGTTATCGCCGCTGAGTTTGCCGATGCTTCCGCCAAGGATGCGGTGAATGTGGCGTTTTCAGCCCTGATGCCGCAGCTTTCCCTCCAGGCTTCGGCCTATAATCAGTCGGGCAGCTCCGGCCAGAACATCTTTCAGCGTGGGGCTTCCATCACCGGGCAGCTCACCGTGCCGCTTTACCAGGGCGGACAGGAATATTCGGCCATCCGCTCCGCCAGGGCCAAGCAGCAGCAGGCTTTCGCGGCGGTTCTGGTGGCGCAGCGCAAGGCTTATGCCAATGCGGCCCAGGCATGGGAAGGCATGACCTCCTCGCGCGGCGCGGTGCTGGCGGCAAATGCGGAGATCAAGGCGAACGCCATCGCCTTGGATGGAACAGAGCGCGAGGAGCTGGTTGGCACCCGCACCACTCTGGATGTGCTCAATGCCCAGCAGAGCCTGTTGAACGCGCAGATCCAGCAGGTACAAAATATCTCGCAAATGGTAAATTATTCGTACAATATCGCTTTGGCTATTGGTCGTCTCACGGCGCGGGACTTAAATCTGCCCGTGCAGGAATATGACGACCAGAAATATTACGCAGCGGTGGAATTCGCCGGCTTTGGCATGGGTGGTGATGCAGACCGCGATGCCGGACTAGCGCCGGACGGAACGATGCTGAACACGCCATGAGGAGGCACGATGAGCGAAGGTGACGGCATCTCCAACCGTTCTGGCCCGGCCAGCGCTGCCGAGCCATCCATGGAGGAAATTCTGGCCTCCATTCGGCGAATCCTTTCAGAAGAAGAAGCCGGCGGGGTGAACCGGCCAGAAGACGAGGAAGAAATTTTTCTCGATTCCAGTATGCGTGTGCCAGGGCCGGAGCTGCACGTGTCGGCTTCCGCGACCGAGCCGCCGCCGCTGGAGCCCGAACCATATTTTGCCACTTCACCCTCTGTTCCGGCGGAGCATTTCACCACTGAACCAAGCCTGGATACGGCCGAGCCCGTGGCCGAGGCGCAGAGCGCGGCGGTTGAGCCGATGATCGACCTGCCAGCGCCAGCCGAGCCGGATTTGGTGCATGTCGCGCAACTGCCAATAGAAGAAGACAAGGAACATTACATGGAAGAACAGGTGCAAGCCCCGGAAGGGCTGATTGATGACCAGGCCGTCTCCGATATCAGCAACTCTATCGGCGCGCTGGTACGCAGCGTCAGCGCCGAACGTTCCGCCACGGTCAGCCGCCCGGGTGTTACGATCGAGGACATCGTGCGCGAGGAGGTGAAGCCGGTGCTGAAAGCCTGGCTGGACACCCATTTGCCGAGCCTGGTGGAGCGCGTGGTCCGCGCTGAGATCAACCGCGTGGTGGACCGCGCACAGGGCTAATCGATTTTTCCATCCATGGCGCGCCCGGCTCCGGGCGCTAAGGTTTTAACGTGACGACACTGGATAAGACTTTCGAGCCGGCCTCGGTTGAGGCCCGGCTTTATGCCGGTTGGGAAGCCTCCGGCGCCTTCGCGGCGCAGCCGCAAAGCAACGCCGCTCCTTACACCATCATGATCCCGCCGCCGAACGTAACCGGCAGCCTGCATGTGGGCCATGCGCTCACCATGACCTTGCAGGATATTCTTGTCCGCTACCGGCGCATGCAGGGGCGCGACGTGCTCTGGCAGCCCGGCACGGACCATGCGGGCATCGCCACCCAGATGGTGGTGGAGCGCCTACTGGATAAGGAAGGCGTTTCCCGTAAACAGCTTGGCCGCGAAACCTTCCTCTCCCGTGTGTGGCAGTGGAAGGCGGAATCCGGTGGCACCATTACCCAGCAGCTCCGCCGCCTCGGTGCCTCGCCGGACTGGGCGCGTGAGCGTTTCACCATGGATGACGGCCTTTCCGTGGCAGTGCGCGAGGTGTTCGTGCGGCTGTTCGAGGAAGGGCTGATCTATCAGGATAAACGCCTGGTGAACTGGGACACCCAGTTGCAAACTGCGATCTCTGACCTTGAGGTGGAAAGCCGCGAGACCAAAGGCAATATGTGGCATATCCGCTACCCCGTAGAGGGCGGCGAGGAGATTGTTGTTGCTACCACGCGGCCGGAGACGATGCTGGCCGACACGGCCGTGGCGGTGCACCCGGAAAACGAAAACTACAAGCACCTTATCGGCAAGATGGTCATTCTGCCGCTCACCGAACGCAAAATCCCCATCATCGCGGATGACTATGCAGACCCTGAAAAGGGCACCGGCGCTGTGAAAATCACCCCGGCGCATGATTTCAACGATTTCGAGGTCGGCAAGCGCCACAACCTAGCAATGCTCTCGATGCTAGACCGTCAGGGCCGCATCGCCCTGGCCGAGCTGGGCGAGATGCCGGAATTTGTGCACGGGCTGGAAGGGCAGGACCGTTTTGTCGCCCGCAAGCTGATCGTGGCGGAGCTGGAGGCGCGCGAGCAACTGGTGGAGGTAAAGCCCCACCAGAACATGGTGCCTTATGGCGACCGCTCCGGCACGGTGATTGAACCGTTTCTCACCACGCAATGGTATTGCAACGCGCATGCGCTGGCCCAGCCCGCCATTAAGGCCGTTGAGGAAGGCCGCACCAAATTCGTGCCCCAACAATGGGAAAACACCTTCTTCGCCTGGATGCGCGACATCCAACCCTGGTGCATTTCCCGCCAGCTCTGGTGGGGCCACCGCATTCCGGCCTGGTACGACGAAGCCGGAAACGTCTATGTCGCCCGCACCGAGGATGAAGCCAAGGCCAAAGCCAAGGGCGCCGCGCTGACGCAGGATGAGGACGTGCTGGACACCTGGTTTTCCTCCGCCCTCTGGCCGTTCTCCACGCTCGGCTGGCCGGAAAACACGCCGGAACTGGAGAAATACTACCCCACCGACACTCTGGTAACGGGTTTTGACATCATCTTCTTCTGGGTCGCCCGGATGATGATGATGGGCCTGCATTTCATGAAGGATGTCCCCTTCCGCACCATCTATATTCACGGCCTGGTGCGGGACGAGAAGGGGCAGAAAATGTCCAAGTCGAAGGGCAATGTGCTGGACCCGCTAACCCTTATCGACAAATTCGGCACGGACGCCCTGCGCTATTCCGTGGCGGCTGCGGCGGGGCAGGGGCGCGATGTGAAGCTCGGCGAAAAGATCGTCGAAACCAACCGCGCCTTCATCACCAAGATATGGAACGCGGCGCGGTTCCTGGAAATGAACGGGGTGAAGCCTAACCCAGGCTTCAAGCCGGAAAACGCGAAACTGCCGCTCTGCCGCTGGATTCTATCCCGCGCCAATGAGGCGATAACAACCGCCACCGCAGGGCTGGATGCCTTCCGCCCCAACGACTATGCCGCCGCCTGCTACCGCTTCGCCTGGGGCGATTTCTGCGACTGGTTCATCGAGCTCGCCAAGCCGGGCTTCACCAGCGAAGCTGACGCAACGGAAATCCGCGACACCGCCGCCTATATTCTGGGCGTGTTGCTGCGCCTCATGCACCCGGTCATCCCCTATGTTACGGAAGATTTGTGGGACCATTTCGGCTACGGCAAAGCCTATTCCCTCATCTCCGCCCACTGGCCGGAGCCCATCATGGTAACGGCGGCGGAGGATGCTTCAGCGGAGCTGAACTGGCTCGTCAGCCTGGTTTCAGAAATCCGCACCGTGCGCTCCGAAATGAACGTCCCGCCCTCGCAAAAATCGCCGGTGTTTTTGCAGGACGCTACGGCGGAAACGCTTTCCCGCGCGCAACGCTGGTTCGAGGCCATCTCCCGCATGGCCCGCGCCTCTGAAATCGGCCCGCTTGCTGGTCCGGTGCCAAAAAACGCCGCCCAGGCGGTGCTGAACGAGGCCACGATCATCCTGCCACTGGAAGGGCTGATCGATCTGGAGGCCGAGAAGAAGCGCTTGGCGACGGCGCTTTCCAAAGCCGAAGCCGAGCTTGCAAAAGTGCAGGCGAAGCTTGGCAACGCGGATTTCACCGCCCGCGCGCCGGAAGCGGTGCTGGACGAACACCGCGAGCGCGAGCAGAGTTTCACCAACGAGGCACAACGCCTCAGCGCCGCTTTAGGGAGGCTTGCATGATCATCCGCCCCGTCCGCCCCGAGGATAAAGCAAACTGGTTGCCGCTCTGGCAGGGTTACTTGCGGTTTTACGAACACGACCTGCCCTCGGATGTAACCGATACGCTGTGGGCGAGGTTTTTTGATGCAGCCGAGCCTGTGCACGCTCTGGTGGCGGAGGAAGACGGCGAATTGCTGGGGTTGGTGCATTACATATTCCACCGCAATACCTGGATGGCGAGCGATGTCTGCTATCTGGAAGATTTATTCACCGCCGAGGCCGCGCGGGGCAAAGGTGTTGGCCGCGCCTTGATTGAGGCGGTTTATGAGCGCGCGCGCGCGGCGGGCAGCGAGCGGGTTTATTGGATGACGCACGAAACCAATAAAACCGCCCAGGCACTTTACGATAAAGTGGCGGAGAAACCAGGCTTCATTCAGTATCGCCAGCAAGTTTAAGATTGCGCTGTGGCTCAGGGAGGGGGCGGCATGAATAATTTCTTCATTCTGTTGCTGCTGGTTCTTGCCGCCACGCTTGAGGCCGGCGGTGATGCTCTGGCCCGCACTGCCTTGCACGCCCATGCCATGCCCATGCGGATTGGGTTTTTTGCTGCCGCCGCCGTGGTGCTTTTCATTTACGGTGTGACGGTGAATCTGCCGCCATGGGATTTCGGGCGGCTGCTGGGCGTCTATGTGTCGCTGTTTTTCGTGGTGGCGCAGATCATCAATTTGTTCGCCTTCGGCACGCGCCCCAGCCTGCCGATTATAGCTGGCGGCGCGCTCATCCTCGCGGGCGGAATGTTGATGACCTTCTGGAAAGCTTAATCCAACCCGTAGGTGGAAAGCACGCGGCTCATCCAATCCAGGATCGCATCGTTTTCTGCCAGCAACGGTGTTGAAGACATCAACCGCCCCCATTGCAGCGCGCCGAATACGATATGGTCCGCCCAGTTGGGTGTGTCTCCGGCCATAAAACGCTGCCCGCCCAGCAAGCGGCGCAGCGGCCGCAGTGCCATTTGCAACGCCTCCAGCGCGGCACCCCGCCCGGCTTCAATCTCTTCCAGGCTACGCTTGAACATCGCCTCGCGGCTCTGCCGGAAATAAGCCTGGTCCTGGGGTGCCAGGCGGCGGTAAACATCCACCACCACCACCCGCGCAATGGCCGGATGCAGCACCCCCTCCACCCATTCCTTCACGAACATCGTCAGGGCGCGGGCGGGTGCGTCGCCAAACAGCGATTCCTCATTTGGGTAGGTGCGTTCCAGATAATCGGCGATGATCTGGCTGTCTGAGACGATATTGGCGCCATCCTGCAAAACCGGCACCTTTTCCTGGCCGGAGGCGGCAAGCGCCGCCTTTTCGGTAAAATGCCAGGGGATGGTTTCATATTTCAGGTTTTTATGCGCCAGGGCCAGCTTCACGCGCCAGCAATAGGGGCTGAAGCGTGTGCCGTCGGCGGCTGTTAAATCGTAAAGCTGTCGGGTCATTTTGCCGTCTGGCCGAAGAGCACTTTCTTCGCCTCCTCTGATACGGTGGGCGCGCTGTTCACCTCAGCCGCTTTCGCATAAGCGCGCTGCACGGCCGGGCGGGCGGCCATGCGGTGAAACCAGGCTTGCAGATTCGGAAAATCCTCAAGCTTCTGCTGCTGGCGTTCATACGGCACAATCCAGGGGTAGCTCGCCATATCCGCGATGGAATATTCACCGGCGATGTAGTCCTTGCCCTCAAGCTGCTTGTTCAGCACGCCATAGAGACGGTTTGTTTCTTTTACATACCGCTCCATTGCATAAGAAATACGCTCTGGCGCATATTGCACGAAATGGTGGTTCTGCCCGGCCATCGGCCCCAGCCCACCCATCTGCCAGTAAAGCCATTGCAGAACATTGAAGCGGGCGCGCGGTTCTTTGGGTAAAAATTTTCCGGTCTTATCCGCCAGATATTCCAGAATGGCACCGCTTTCAAAAACCCCCAGCGGCGCGCCGCCATCTTCCGGGGCCATGTCGCGAATGGCAGGAATACGGTTATTCGGCGCGAATTTCAGGAAATCCGGGTTGAACTGATCGCCTTTGGAAATATTCACGGGGAAGATTTTATAATCCAGCTCTGCTTCTTCCAGAAAGATGGAAATTTTATGCCCGTTCGGCGTGGTCCAGTAATAAAGCTCGATCATTTTAAATTCCTTCAGGCCAGCGCTTTCGACGCCATTTCATACGTATTGTGGCTGAGATGCTCGCGCGCGACGATGCGTTCAAGCTCCGCCTTCATCAATTCTTGCCTGTGCGCGTCAAACCGCCGCCACAGGCCAAGGGCGGTTACCAGCCGTGCCGCGATCTGCGGGTTGGTTTCATCCAGCCTTAGCACAAAATCCGCCAGCAATTTATAGCCTGCGCCAGAGGCATCGTGGAATTTTGCGGGGTTGGCGGTAAACGCGCCGATAAGTGCGCGCACCCGGTTGGGGTTGCGTAAATCCATGGCTTTATGGGTGGAAAGTTCCTGCACCCGCGCCAGCGTATCTCCTGCGTTGCTGCGCGCCTGCACGCTGAACCATTTATCGAGCACCAGCGGCATGCCCGCCCATTGGCGGTAGAAGGCGTCCAGCGCGTCCTCCCGCGCGGGGCCGGGTGTGTCCACCAGATTGGTCAGCGCGGCGAGCGTGGCTGTCATGCCCTTTGCATCAGCAAATTGCGCTGCCGCCAGAGCGGTATCACCTGCGGCGGTAAGGTAGCCCAGCGCCGCGTTGCGCAAGGCTCTGGCGCCCATGGCCGCGCCGGAAACATCATCCGCCGCATAGCCGCCAAACGCCTCGTAAGCCGCCTGAAACTCTGCCCGCAGCGCCTGGCCCAGCGCCTTGCGCGCCGCCTGCCGCACGGCGTGGATTGCATCCGGGTCCACGATCTTCATCTCATCCGCCAGCAGGGATTCCATCGGCA
Organism: Pseudomonadota bacterium; assembly: GCA_021808055.1. The sequence continues at coordinate 22,928 of JAKBCH010000013.1, forward strand.
GCACCAGAGCCTCGGCGGCGAAGGCGGGGTCCTGTGCGGCATCGCGCAGCGTGGCGGCGATAGCCTCTTTCAACCCTTTATCCAGCGTGAAACCATGCCCGGCCTGATGCGCTGCAACGCCTTCCAGCAGCACGGTGCTGGCATATTTCTGCAACGCGTCCCAGCGGTTGAACAGGTCGCTGTCATGCGCCGCCAAAAAGGCCAGGCGCTCACGGCTTTGGCCCTTCAGCTTTACGGGGGCTGAGAAATGCCGGAACAGCGAAACCGCCTCTGGCTTATGCGGCAGAGTAAAGCTGAAGCTCTGCTCCGCCTCGCGCAGCAGCAGCGTTTGCGCGTGCATGTCATGCCCTGCCTTGTCCAGCAGCCCGATGGCCACGGGGATCAGCAGCGGTTGCTTTTCCGGTTGGCCGGGCGTGGGGGCGGTTTGCTGACGCAAAGTGAGGGTGAATTTTTCTCCGTCCCAGGCTTCGTCGAAGGAGATTTCCGGCGTACCCGCCTGGCCATACCACAGCATCAACTGCTTCAGGTCGATATCGGTGACCGATTGCATCGCCGCCCAGAAATCCTCCACAGTGGCGGCGGAATTGTCGTTCTTGGCGATGTATTCATCCATGCCATGGCGGAAAGCATCCTTCCCGATGATGGTGCGATACATCCGCACCAACTCAGCACCTTTTTCGTAAATGGTGGTGGTGTAGAAATTATTGATCTCAAGATAGCTGGCCGGCCGCACGGGGTGGGCGAGCGGCCCGGCATCGTCGCGGAACTGTGTCGCGCGCAGCAGCCTTACATCCGCAATGCGTTTCACCGCGGCCGAGAACTGGTCGGCCATATATTCCTGGTCTCTGAAAACCGTAAGCCCTTCCTTCAAGGAAAGCTGAAACCAGTCCCGGCAGGTCACGCGGTCGCCGGTCCAGTTGTGGAAATATTCATGCGCGATCACACGCTCCACATTCTGGAAATCCGTGTCGGTCGCGGTTTGGGCATCCGCCAGCACATAGGCGGTGTTGAAGATGTTCAGGCCCTTATTTTCCATTGCTCCGGCGTTGAAATCCGACACCGCCGCGATATTGAAAATATCGAGATCATATTCGAGGCCGAACACCTCTTCGTCCCATTTCATCGAGCGTTTCAGGGAGTCCATGGCGTGGCCGCAGCGCGCCTCGTCTCCGCGCTCCACCCAGATGCCAAGCTCAACCTTCAGGCCGGAGGCGGTGGTGAATGTGTCTTTCAGCGCCACCAAATCCGCCGCCACCAATGCGAAGAGGTAAGAAGGTTTCGGGTGCGGGTCTTCCCATTCCGCGAACGCCACGCCGTTTTCCACCCCTGCGGCCAGGCGGTTGCCGTTGGAAAGCAGAATGGGGAATTTCGCCGCATCCGCGCGCATTTTCACATGGTAGCGCGCCATCACGTCCGGCCGGTCCGGGAAAAAGGTGATCTTGCGGAAGCCTTCCGGCTCGCATTGGGTAAAAAAACCGGAGCCGGAGGTGTAAAGCCCTGAAAGCTCTGTATTTTTGGCGGGATTGAGGCGCACGGTGGTTTCCAGCACGGCGTCATCCGGTACTTCGTGAATGGTGAGGCTCTCATCATCCAGCGTGTAGCCATTATCGCCCAGTTTGGTGCCGTTCAGGGTTACGGTGAGCAGCTCCAGCTTGCGGCCATCCAGCTTCAGCGGGCCGGGGGCATTGCGACGCAGCTCCAGCCGGGCTTTCACAATGGTTGCGTCCGGCGTCAGGTCAAAATCCAGCGATACATGCTCCACCTGAAAGGCGGGTGGTCGATAATCGGCGAGGTTCACCTGTTTGCGGGGCGCAATCTGTCCATCAGCCATGCTAATTCCTGTTCATTCTGGCGAAATGCCCGCCGCCACGCATATGGTACAGTATGGCCGACCAAACATCACTTGAAGCTGAAATTTTTTCACGGATTGCCGGAATCGGGCAAGAGGCGTGGGACCATTGCGCCGGAGAGGCAAACCCCTTCATTTCCTATGCCTTTCTTTCTGCCCTGGAGGATAGCGGCTCCGTAGGCGGGCGCACCGGGTGGCACCCGCGTTATCTGGCGCTGCGGGGTGAGGGCCGGGTCCTCGCCGTGGCCCCGGCTTATGGCAAAACCCATTCCTACGGCGAATATGTGTTCGACCATGGCTGGGCCAACGCGTTTGAGCGCGCGGGTGGGCGATACTACCCCAAATTGCAGGTGGCATCGCCGTTCTCGCCCGTGCCTGGGCCAAGGCTGCTCAGCCGCCATCTGGGGGCGGCGGAACTGGCGGCGGGGCTGGAAGCGGCCTGCGAGGCAGCCGGGTGCTCCTCCGCGCATGTAACCTTCTGCACTGAGGCTGAATGGGAAGGGTTGGGGCAGGCGGGCTGGCTGCAACGGCTCGGCACACAGTTTCACTGGGAAAACCAGGGTTATGAAAGCTTTGAGGATTTTCTTGGGGCTTTATCTTCCCGCAAACGCAAGGCGATAAAACGCGAACGGCGGGAGGCGCAGGCGGGGTTGCGCTTTCGGGCCCTCACCGGGCCGGACCTAACACCCGAAATATGGGCGCGGTTTTATGAGTTTTATCTCTCTACAGTAGACCGCAAATGGGGCGGCGCTTACCTTACGCCGGAATTTTTCCCGCTATTGGGCGCACGCCTGGGCGAGAAAGTGGTGCTGATGCTGGCCGAACGAAACGGCAAACCCATAGCCGGCGCCTTGAACCTTTTGGGCGATGGCGTGCTGTATGGCCGCAACTGGGGCAGCGTGGAAGATGTGCCGTTTCTGCATTTTGAACTCTGCTATTATCAGGCGATTGATTACGCCATCACGCATGGGCTGAAGCGCGTGGAGGCAGGGGCGCAGGGTGAGCATAAAATCCAGCGCGGATATCTGCCGAAACCGACTTACTCAGCGCATTACATTGCCCATCCTGGCTTGCGAAACGCCGTGGCCCAGTTTTTGGACGTAGAGCGGGAGGAAGTTCTGCGCGCGATGCAAGTGATGGCAGAAGAGGGTCCGTACAGGAAGACCGGCGAGGCATGAACCGGCAGCCAGCCTGCCTTGACGCAAAGGGACTGACTGCCTAACGCAGCCGCGTGCCCCGCTAGGGGAAAAGCAAAGCCAGCCCCGGCGGAGGAAAGAGATGCAGCAATTGGTGCCGGGCGATGCCGCCTGGGTGATGATGTGTACGGTTTTGGTTCTGCTGATGACCATACCGGGCCTGGCGCTGTTTTACGCCGGAATGGTACGCAAAAAGAACATTCTCGCCACCATGATGCAGTCTTTCATGCTGTGCGCGGTGATGAGCGTGCTGTGGATGGTCGCAGGTTATTCGCTGGCTTTTGGCCCGGGCAATGCGTTCATTGGGGATTTTTCCCGTGTGATGCTGTCTGGCCTTGCCGCGGGGTGGGACAAGCCCTTCACCATCGCCGCCGGAACCGCCTTCGCGCAGCCCACGACGATTCCGGAAAGCGTGTTTCTGATGTTCCAGATGAGCTTCGCCATTATCACCCCGGCGGTGGTAACGGGCGCCTGCGCGGACCGGATGAAATTCTCCGCCCTGCTGGTGTTCTTCTCGCTCTGGGCGCTGCTGGTTTACGCACCGCTGGCGCATTGGGTGTGGTCGCCCACCGGCTGGCTGGCGCAGCGTGGCATCGCGGATTTCGCGGGCGGCACGGTGGTGGAAATTAATTGCGGCGTCACCGGCCTGATCTGCGCGCTTATGCTCGGCAAACGGCTGGGCTACGGGCAGGAGAACATGGCGCCGTGGAATTTGAGCTACGCGGTCATCGGTGCCTCGCTGCTCTGGGTGGGCTGGATGGGCTTTAATTCCGGCGGTGCCATGGGGGCGACGCCGCGCGCGGGCATGGCGGTGCTGAACACGCAGATGGCCGCCGCTGGCGCAACTGTTGCCTGGATGTTCGTGGAATGGCTGGTGCGGGGCAAACCCTCTGTGCTCGGGGCCATTTCCGGTGCCGTGGCCGGGCTGGTGGCGGTAACGCCCGCCGCCGGTTTCGTGCTGCCCGGCCCGGCTTTGCTCATCGGGCTGGTGGCGGGAGCGGTTTGTTTCTGGTCCGCGACCGAGCTGAAGCATAAATTCAACTACGATGACAGCTTAGATGCATTCGGTGTGCATGGCGTGGCGGGCATTATCGGCACGTTGGCCACGGGCTGGTTCGCCTTTGCACCGCTTTCCGGCGGGGCCGCCAAGGGCGGCGTGCATTTGCTGGCGGTGCAGGCGCTGGGCGTGGCGGTGACCATTCTTTATTGCGCGGCGGTGAGCTGGGGGCTGTTGAAAATAACAGACCTGCTTGTGGGGCTGCGCGTGACCAAGGAAGAAGAACGCGAAGGGCTGGATATCGTGCTGCACGGAGAGCAGATTTTCTAGAGCGCGATGACATAAGATTGACCCGCTTTGCGGAGCAATCTTATGTCTGAATCGCCCTCTACTTAAATAATCTAGAGACGGATTCAAACATTAGAGCGGATCGCGAATGCGATTCGATCTAATGTCATCCGGCTCTAAACTTTGTACGCCTCACCAACAAAAAAGCCCGGCAAATGCCGGGCTTTTTTCATAACGGAGAAACCTTACGGCTTCAACGCATACACGGCGTAATTGCCGTCATGCCATTTATAAATAGCATAGGCGGCGTTTACCACATCGCCCTTGGCATCAAATGTAATCGGCCCCAAAACGCTGTTCCATGGCCCGCCGGATTTCAGCTCGGCCGCAACCTTGGTGGGGTCGGTGGTGCCCGCCTTGGTGGCGGCTTCGGCCCAAACCTGCACGGTGGCGTAGGAATACAGCACATAGCCGGTCGGGTCTTCCTTGGCGGCGGCCAATTCGGCAACCACCTTGGCGGCGGCAGGGTCTTTCTCAGCCGGCGGCGGGAAGGTCATCAGCATGCCCTCAGCCGAGGAACCCGCAACCTGCCAAAGGGCTGAGGTAACGGCTGCATCTTCAGAGAAATATTGCGGGGTGAAGCCCTGGGCAGCGCCCTCGCGCATAATCAGGCCCATATCAGCATAATAGCCGCCCATATACACCAGGGTAATGCCCTGCTCCTTCATGCGGGAGATCAGCGCGGAATAGTCTTTGTCCCCGGCGGTGTAGGAGGTGTTATAGGCGATGTTCACGCCCAGTTTCTTCAGGTTCAGGCGCACCTGGTCGGCAATGCCTTTGCCGTAGGTTGAGTTGTCGTCCAGCACCGCGATTTTGGCGTTGGGGAAATGTTTGGCGATATATTCCGCCGCCACTTTGCCCTGCTGGTCATCCCGCCCGCAGGTGCGGAACGTGTAGGGACTGCCATTATCGGTGTAAGCCGGGTTGGTGGAGGCCGGGGAGATTTCGATAATCCCGGCATCGGAATAGACCTTGCTGGCCGGGATCGAGGAGGCGGAGCAGAAATGCCCGTCCACCATCACCACACCATCAGAAACCAGCGTATTGGCGGCGGAAACGGCCTGTTTCGGGTCGCACGCATCATCCACTGCGATGGGCACGATCTGCTGGCCCAGCACGCCGCCAGCCTTGTTCAAATCGGCAACCGCAAGGTCAAAACCTGATTTCAACTGCACGCCAAACGCGGCGTTGGAGCCGGTGAGCGGCCCGGCGACGCCGATTTTAACCTGAGCATGTGCTATGCCAGCGCTGAGCGCCAGCAAGGCGGCTGTACCATAAAGAATGTTGCGCAAGTGAAGCTCCTGTTGTTGATGGGGAGTTTAGGGGTGAGTATGCGCTTAAATTTTATGCCTTATCAATGGCCGCCTTCCAGATAAGCGGCCTTAATTTCAGCCTTTGCGAGTAATTCCGCGCCAGTTCCCTGCATGGTCACCACGCCATTGACCAGAACATAGGCGCGGTTGGCCAGGCGCAAGGCCTGGTTGGCGTTTTGCTCCACCAGCAACACGGTCAGCCCGGTTTCGCGGTTAAGGTCGCGGACGGCCCCGAAAATCTGTTTGATCACCAAGGGTGCCAGGCCGAGCGATGGCTCATCCAGCAGCAGCAGCTTCGGTTTGCTCATCAGCGCGCGGGCAATGGCCAGCATCTGCTGCTCCCCGCCTGAGAGCGTGCCCGCCCGCTGGCCAAACCGTTCTTCCAGGCGCGGAAACAATGCGAACATTTTTTTTAAATTCGTGTCGTAATCGGCGTAATTCACCACCTGCGCGCCCATCAGCAGGTTCTCCTCGACACTCATGCGCGGAAAAATCCGCCGCCCCTCGGGTGATTGCGCGATGCCCTTGCGGGCAATCTGATAAGAGGGCAGGGCGGTAATATCCTCGCCATAATACAGCACGCGGCCGGTTTTGGCCCTGGGCTGGCCAAAGATCGTCATCATCAGTGTCGATTTACCAGCACCATTGGCACCAATCAGCGTGACGATTTCGTTTTCCGGCACCTCGATGGAAACATCCCGCAGCGCCTGGATGGGGCCGTAAAAACTGCTGACATTCTGTAATTCCAGCACATTGCTCATGCCACGCTCTCCGCCACCGGCGCATCGGGGTCGTCCTCATCGCCCTCGCCGAGATAAGCGGCGATCACGGCGGGGTCGGACCGGATTTCCAAAGGCGAACCATCGGCAATTTTTTTGCCATGATCGAGTACAACGATATGATCAGAAATTTTCATCACCACGCCCATGTCGTGCTCGATCAGCAGCAAGGAGCACCCGCCATCGCGGATTTTCAGCAGCAGCTCGTTCAGCCCGGAGGATTCGCGCGGGTTCAGCCCAGCAGCCGGTTCATCCAGGCACAGCAAAGCGGGCTCGGTGCACATGGCGCGCGCAATCTCCAGCCGCCGTTGCGCGCCATAGGGCAGGGCGCCTGCCGCATGGTCCGCGCGGTCCAGCAAATCTGTCTGTTCCAGCCAATGTTTGGCAAGCTCCATCGCCCGGCGCTCCGCCGCGCGGTAGCCGCCAATGCCCAGCACGCCCAGCACACCAAAGCCAGTGGCCGCTTGCAGCGCGTTATGCTGCGCCACCATCAGGTTTTCCAGCACGGTCATGCCGCCAAACAGCCTTATGTTCTGGAAGGTGCGCGCCACCTTGCCTTTGCGGGCGATGGCATGGCCCGGCAGCTTTTCAAGCTGCACAATCTTCCCCACCTGCGGTGAGACAACGATGCTGCCCACCGTGGGCTTATAAAAACCGGTAATGCAGTTGAACAGCGTGGTTTTGCCCGCCCCACTGGCGCCGACCACGGCGGTGATATGCCCGCGCTCGGCGGAGAATGAAACATCATTCACGGCGGTCAGCCCGCCGAAACGCATGGTAAGGTCGGTTACGGCAAGAATGGTCATGGCTCAGCCTTTGCCTTCCGCGCGCAATTCCCCGCCTATGGCAACGGGCTTTTTGCCCAGCAAAACAGTGGGGCGGCGGGTGGAAATAAAACCACGCGGGCGCACAATCATAATCAGCACAAGGGCGATGCCGAAAATCAACATGCGGTAGATCTGCAAGGATTGCAGCATTTGCGGCACGCCGATCATCACGCAGGCCGCCAGCACCACGCCAAGCTGGCTGCCCGCCCCACCCAGCACCACAATCGCCAGCACGGTCGCGGATTCAATAAAGGTGAAGCTGTCCGGGCTGATGAAGCCCTGGCGGGCGGAGAAGAAGCAGCCCGCCAACCCGCCAAAAAACGCGCCGATGGCAAAGGCGGTGAGCTTGGTGTTTCGCACATTGATGCCAAGCGACCGGCAGGCGATTTCATCTTCACGCAGCGCCTCCCAGGCGCGGCCAAGCGGTTGTTTGCGCAGCCGCAGCGTTACCCAGTTGGTAAGCAGGGCAAGGGCGAGAATCACGTAATAAAGAAAGGCGGTGCGTTGCCAGGGGTGCGGCGTGATACCGAAGAATCCGGCAAAGGTGCCCGGTCCGCCCGCCATGGAAAAGCGCAGCCCGAACAAGGTTGGTTCCGGCATCCCCATCAGCCCGTTTGGCCCGCCGGTGAGCGATACCCAGTTGGTGATGACAAGGCGGATGATCTCTCCGAAAGCCAGGGTGACAATCGCCAGATAGTCGCCCCGCAGCCGCAGCACCGGAAAGCCCAGACACATGCCCCAGAAGGCAGCCAGAATCCCCGCAATCGGCAGGCATTCCCAAAACCCCAGGCCGAAAGTGGTGGAGATGAGCGCGAAGGAATAAGCGCCGACGGCGTAGAAGGCCACGTATCCAAGGTCCAGCAACCCGGCCAGCCCCACCACTATGTTCAGGCCCCAGCCGAGCATCACATAAGTCATGATCAGCACGCCAAGGTCGATATAGGCGTTGGGCAGGCCGGGCAGCAGCGGCATCACCACGGCGAAAACCAGCAATGCCGGGGCGATGAATTTGCCGGTTTTCTGAACCTGCGCGCCAAGCCCTGTGGCGATTTTCGCAGGACGGTGGCGGCCCCAGGTGAGGATCAGCAACCGTGCCGCGAAAACCGCGATAACCGCCAGCGCCAAAGCTTCCGGCCTGGTGGCTATGCCCAGATTACCCGCATCGTTATCGCTCAGCCGCAAGCCGACAAAGGGGCCGAAAATAAGCAGCGCGAAAAACGCGGCGGCCGCGGAGTCTTTTAAATCCTCCAGCAGATTGCTCATACCTTTTCAACCTCGTGGCGGCCGAGCACCCCGCTGGGCATAAACATGAGCACGATGGCGAGGATGGAATACACCGCCACATCCTTATACGCGACGGTGGCATAGCCCGACCAGAACGCCTCGATAAGCCCGATCAGCAAGCCCCCCAGTACCGCCCCCGGCAAAGAGCCGATGCCCCCCAGCACGGCGGCGGTGAAGGCTTTGATACCGGCGTTAAAGCCGATGTAAAAATCGATCACCCCATAATAGAGCAGGAACATAACCCCCGCGAACGCCGCCAGTGCCGAGCCGATCATGAAGGTGACGGAGATGGTGCGGCTGGTGTCTATCCCCAGCAGGGCGGCCATTTTGGCGTCCTGCTCCACGGCGCGCATGGCGCGGCCCAGCGGCGTTTTGGTGACAAGGTACGTAAACGCCGCCAGCAGGGCCAATGTCACGGCGATAATGGCCATCTGCATCCAGGAAAGCTGCACCACGAAGCCGTTCTCGTTCATCAGGGTAATGCCGCCCGGAAGCAGGTTGGGAATCGCCCGCTCAAGTGCGCCCTGGCTCACCTGCACATAATTCTCCAGCAGAATGGACATTCCAATGGCTGAGATAAGCGGTGCCAGCCGGAAGGAACCGCGCAGCGGCCGGTAAGCCACGCGCTCTATGGCAAAGCCGTAAACCGCACAGATAAAGGCTGAGAACACGAAAGCCGCCAGCAGCGCCAAAGGCACGGAGGTGAGGCCGGTAAGCGCGGTGATAACGAAAATGCCGACAAAAGCGCCGATCATGAACACATCGCCATGGGCAAAATTGATCATGCCGATGATGCCGTAAACCATGGTGTACCCAACGGCGATTAAACCGTAGATCATCCCCAGGGTCAGCCCATTTACGAGTTGCTGTAAGGCATATGCCATGGAATCTCCTTGCCGTGAGCCCTGTGGGTGCATAGGATATTACGAATGCGTAGTCGTCAATGCCCCGATGCTTGGCATAATTTTTTAGGTTTATTCGCGTTTGCTGTATAAAACAGCAAAATATTCATAATTCGCCGAAATTTTGTGCGGTTTTTTGTCGTCTGCTTGTGTTGACTGCAAAGACTCCGGCCATGCTTGCCCGGGGCCCAAGAGGAAAAATTTCCTTCAAGGGCTTTTCTTTATGCGCCATGGCGGTTATAGGGGCCGCCAGCCATGCAATGCATGGCAGGATGGGTGCTTAGCTCAGTTGGTAGAGCAGCTGACTCTTAATCAGCTTGTCGTAGGTTCGATCCCTACAGCACCCACCAATTTCTTCCCTTGCTCATAACGAATGATGTACGAGGCCCTTAAGGTCATTCGTTCTGGTGGATTTATCTAACCTGGCGTTAATATTTCTTGCCTAACCGGCGGGCCCGGCAATGCCCAGGCGCGGCATTTCAATGGCGGGGCAGCGGTTCATCACCACCTTCAGGCCTGCTTTCCGCGCTTCCCTGGCGGCTTGTTCGTTCACCACGCCAAGCTGCATCCATATGGTTTTGGCGCCCAGCTTCATCGCCTCCTGCACCGGCTCCAGCACCTCGGTCGGGCGGCGGAAAAGCTCCAGCATGTCAAACGGGCCTGCCTCTTCCAAACTGGCCACAACTTTCTGCCCGTGAATTTCCTGCCCCGCCAGGGCTGGGTTTACCGGCACAACCTCATAGCCGTGCCGCAGCAGGAACTGCATCACCCCGTAAGAGGGGCGGTCCGGCTTGTTGGAGGCCCCCACCAGCGCGATACGTTTGGTGGCGGTAAGAATGGAAATAAGGTCCTGGTCGCTGTTCTGGTCGGTCATCTCTCTTTTCCAATTCTGGTCCATTGGCTAAGCCTGGGGCCATGATTAAAGGTCTTTCCGCCTGCGTGCTGCTCAGCCTGCTCACCTTCTATCTCTGGCGGGTGCCGAATCAACCCCAGGCTGGGGATGTGACCATGCCGGCGGGCAAGTTCAACTCCCTGTCTTACGCGCCCTACCAGGCCTGGCAGACGCCGATGGACAAATCCTTCCCCACCCCGGCGCAAATTGCCAGGGATATGGCGCTGATGAAAGGCCAGGCGAACGGCATCCGCACCTACTCCTCCGTCGAGGGTTCGCTGCCCGAAACAATGGCGCGCATCAAAGCGGGCACGGATATCGCGGGCCTGGCCAAACAGGCGGGACTGAAAGTCTGGCTGGGCATCTGGCTCAGCTCCAATCCGGCAGACAACGCCAAGGAAATGCAAGCTGGCATAGCCGAGGCCAATGCCTATCCCGGCACGGTCACGCGCGTGGTGGTGGGCAATGAGGTGCTGCTGCGGCGAGACCTTTCTGTCGATGATCTGATCAAGGATATCGATTTTGTGCGCGGGCAGGTGAAGCAGCCCGTGGCCTATGCGGACGTGACTGATTTCTGGGCGCAGTTCCCGCAGGTGGCCCCGCATGTGGATGTCGTGATGATCCATTTCCTCCCCTATTGGGAGAATACACCACTTTCAGTGGATGGGGCGCTGGCGGAAATCGGCTCCACCACTGAGAAGTTCAAGAAGATGTTCCCCGGCAAGCAAATCTCCATCGGCGAAACGGGCTGGCCCAGCCGTGGCCGCTGGCGTGGCCCGGCAGCACCTTCCCGCGTGAACGAGGCGGTGTTTCTCCGGCGCTTTGTTACCTTGGCTGACAAAGAAGGGGTGGATTACAACCTCATCGAAGCCTTCGACCAGAATTGGAAATATGAGGATGAGGGCGTGGCCGGAGCGAATTGGGGCATCTGGAACGCCAACCGGGTGCAGAAATTTCCGTTGAACGGCCCGGTGGTCGAGCATCCCTCCTGGCCCTGGTATGCGGGGCTGGGCGCGTTGGCCGGGTGCCTGCTGTTTGCCGCCACCGGCTTGCGCAACCTGCGCCTGGCTGTGCCCGCCTTCGCGCTGGGCAGCGGCTTCGCGCTGGCCTGCATGGGCACGCTGCCGATGCTTTACGACAACTGGCTGCGGCTGGATGCGCTGGTGAACCTGCCCTTGCAGGCGTTGCTGGCCCTCGCCGCCATCAGGCGCGCGGCGGCGTTTCTGGCCGGGCGTCCGCCCGCCTTCACCCGCACCGGGGCTGAATTTCTGGCCCGGCTGCGGCGCGGGCGGTTCTGGTTCGATTACGGCTCGCTCTGGTTTCTGTTCCTGGCCTCGGCGGCGGTGTTCCAGGCGCTGTTGGTGTTTGATGGCCGCTACCGCGACGCGCCCATGGCGGTGTTCATCGTGGCGGTGATGGCCTCCGTGCTGCGGCTATGGACCAAAGACCGCCCGGCCCTGGCCTGGGAGGAAGCACTCTCCGGCGTGGCGCTGGCGGGGCTGGCGTTGGCGGATCTGGTGATCGAAGGCCCGGAGAATCTGGACTTTATCGTGTGGAACGTGGCGGCACTCGTGCTGCCGGCACCGGTGCTGCTGGGGCTGTGGCAGCGGTTCAAGCGCCCACGCGCCTATAAATCGTAGGGCGGCGCTTTTTCATAACCCGGCAGCGCCTCATCCAGCGCCTGCCAGGAAACCCGCTCGCACACCCAACCCTGGGTGGTCGGGCGGATCGCCTCAGCGTCATCCAAAGACCCAAGTGTTACGCCAACGGAGCGGCCTTGCGTGTCGGTCATGTAAAGCGGCGTGCCGCAATCGGGGCAGAACCAGCGCATGGCACCGGGGGAGGAGGCAAACCCCTTCGCCGCCCCCCTGGTCACGGCAAACCGCGCGGGCAGCACCTGCACCCAAGGCAGGGCGGCGGCACCGCTCGCCTTGCGGCATTCCCGGCAGAAGCAAACATCCGCCACGTCTGCGGGTTCAAATTCCAGCCGGTAGGCAACACCGCCGCAAAGGCATCCGCCGGTAAGGTTCATCAGAATGTCGGTGGCGAGTTGGCGCTGATCAGCACGCAAGGCTCGGCCCCCTGGTTGCGGAAGCGGTGGGGAATGTCCGAACGGAAATAATACGCATCGCCGGGGCTCAGCACGCGTTCCTGCGCCCCCACCGTAACCGTTAGGCTGCCCGCCACCACAATGCCGCATTCCTCGCCCTCATGGCGCAGCATGGTGTCACCTGTGTCGGCGCCGGGCTGGTAAATCTCTTGGAGCATACCCAGCGCCTTGCCCTTGGCGCGGCGGCCCACCAGCCGCATGGAGATTTCAGGCAGATGCGCAATCTCGGTGAGCTCCCCGGCAGCAAAAAACACCTCGTCCGAGGGCGAAAAATCCAGTGTGAAAAAATCCGCCAGGGAAAGCGGCAGGCCCTCCAGTATTTTTTTAAGTGAGGAGATGGAGGGGCTGACCCGGTTCTGCTCGATCAGCGAAATGGCGCCATTGGTCACCCCCGCGCGGCGGGCCAATTCCCGCTGGGTCAGCCCAAAAATCTGCCGGACCAGCTTCAGCCTGGTTCCTATATCGTCGGACATTTGCTCATCTTGTAAGGCCAGCGACATAACAACCCATCATGCGTTTAGGATATTCAACGACATTCGCTCAAAATACTTTCATCCGCAATAAAAACTGCTGTCGTCAACAATCCTCTTGCGAATATTCTTGACGCGTCTCTGAAGATTGGGCGAGACTGCGCGGCTAACAAAAATTGAGGGTTTGCGTGCTGTGGTATCCCCGGCCGTATAAAAATAAGCGTTTTCAGAGTTTCGGTGGGTTTCGCGGATTGATGCTGTTCATCTGGCGTGCCCCGGGGTCATGGCCGCCCCCAGTTTGCCGTTGTACATATTGGCAAACTGCCAGATTCTGAAATTTTCCGCGCAAGCGCGCCGTCTGGTGCCGCGCTGTGAGCAATGGAGGTCAAATGAACAGCAAGATCGATTTGAAGGAATGGTTCGAGGAACATCGCATCACCGAGGTGGAATGCCTGGTGCCAGATATTACCGGCATTCCGCGTGGCAAAATCATGCCCGCCGAGAAATTCCTGAAAGGCGGCGCACCGCGCCTGCCGGAAGCCATTTTTATCCAATCCGTCACCGGCGAATACCCGGATGACCCCACTGACAAGCTGACCGACCCCGCGATCATCGACATTAAGCTCATCCCAGATGCTTCCACTGTGCGCCTTGTCCCCTGGGCGCATGAGCCGACCGCGCAGATCATCCATGACTGCCACTATGCCAACGGCACGCCGGTGCCCATCGCGCCCCGGCAGGTGCTGCAACGTGTACTGAAACTTTATGAAGACAAAGGCTGGCAGCCGGTACTGGCACCGGAGCTGGAATTCTACCTTGTCGGCCGCAATACCGACCCTGACTATCCGCTCACGCCGCCGGTCGGCCGCTCCGGCAGGCAGGAAACCGGCCGCCAGGCTTATTCCATCGACGCGGTGAACGAATTCGACCCGCTTTTCGAGGAAATGTATGATTTCTGCGACATGCAGGAGATGGATCTCGATACGCTGATCCATGAAGAAGGTGCGGCACAGGTGGAAATCAACCTGCTGCATGGTGATCCGCTGCACCGGGCGGACCAGGTGTTTCTGTTCAAGCGCACGGTGCGAG
>JAKBCH010000013.1:36993-40070 GCA_021808055.1 Pseudomonadota bacterium
GAGAAGTGGCCCTGCGCCACAACATCTACGCCACCTTCATGGCCAAGCCGATGGGCGGCGAGCCGGGAAGTGCGATGCATGTTCACCAGAGCATCGTGGACCCTAAAACCGGGCAAAATCTTTTCGCCGGGGCGGATGGCAAAGCCAGCCCCTTGTTCAAATCCTATCTCGCTGGCTTGCAGAAATACATTCCCGCGGTGATGCCGATTTTTGCACCAAACGTGAATTCCTATCGCCGGCTCACGCGTTTTTCCAACGCGCCGATCAACCTGCAATGGGGCTACGACAACCGCACCTGCGGCCTGCGCGTGCCTTTTGGCGATGCGGCCGCCATGCGTGTAGAAAACCGCGTGCCAGGTGCGGATGCCAACCCCTACCTCGCCTTCGCGGCCACACTGGCCTGCGGCTATCTTGGCATGATCGAAGAGCTTGAGGCCCCGCCTGAACAAATCGGCTCTGCTTATTCAGGCGAATACACGCTGCCACGCGAACTTTCCCACGCGCTGGACCTGATGGATGCCTCGAAACCCATCCGTGAGATACTGGATGACAAGCTGGTGGATGTTCTGGTGGCGGTGAAACGGCTGGAATATGAGACCTATCTGCGGGTTATTTCGTCTTGGGAACGCGAGCATCTGCTACTGAACGTTTAAGCGCCCATGCAAACAAATTACTATCAGGCCACGCGGCGCGTGGAATTTTCCGCGCCCGCGCTGGATGCCGATATCGAAACGGATGTGGCGATCGTCGGCGGCGGCATTTCCGGCGTCTCGGCGGCCTTGCATCTGGCTGAGCAAGGCTACAACCCCGTGCTGCTGGAAGCGCATGATATCGGCTGGGGTGCTTCCGGGCGCAATGGCGGCCAGGCGCTGGCTGGCTTCGGCGCCTCCATGCACAAACTAACCAAGCTGGTGGGTGCAGGCGAGGCAAAAAAGCTGTGGGACATGTCAGTGGAGGCGGTGGAATTGCTGCATGCGCGCATCCAGCGCCATGCCATTCCGTGTGACCTGCATCTGGGCTATCTGCACACCGCGTTAAAACCGCGCCAGGTGCGCGAGCTGAAGCAGGAGCAGGAGGAACTGGCCCAGCTCGGCGCGCCAGTGGGGCGGCTGCTGGAGGGCGCAGAGCTGCGCGCACGCCTCGACTCGCCCCGCTATATCGCGGCCCTTGAGGATAAGCTCGCCGGGCATGTGCATCCGCTGAATTACACGCTGGGTCTGGCAAAAGCAGCTCAAGCGGCGGGGGCGCGTATTTTCGTAAATGCCCCTGTCACCCGGGCTGAGCACGGGCCGAGCGTCACGCTGCATGTGGGGCCGCATAAGCTGCGCGCGAAATTTCTTATCATCGCGGGTGGCGCTTATCTCAACGGGCTGGAGCGGCAGCTTAACGGCTATATCATGCCCGTTGGCACCTACATCATGGCCACCGAGCCGCGCGCGGATGTGCGCGATCTCATCCCCGGCAATGAGGCGGTAGCGGATGTGAATTTCGTGCTGGATTATTTCCGCCGCTCGGCGGATGACCGCATGTTGTTTGGCGGGCGCGTCTCTTATTCCAAATTGCCCCCGCCCAATCTGGGTGCGGCGATGCTCAAGCGCGCTGTGGCGGTGTTTCCGCAGCTTAAAAACGCCAAGGTAGAATTCGCCTGGGGCGGGTTTGTGGATATCACCCGCAACCGCGCGCCGCATTTTGGCAAGCTGGCGGAGAATATCCTCTTTCTGCAAGGCTTCTCCGGCCATGGGCTGGCGCTCACCGGCCTTGCGGGCAAGTTGGCGGCGGAAGTTGTGGCCGGGCAATCGGCGCGGTTTGATGCGTTTGCGAGAATCCCACATGCGCGCTTCCCCGGCGGCGCGCTGCTGCGCACCCCGGCATTGCTGCTGGCAACCTCCTGGTTTCGCTTGCGCGACATGTTGTAATTTTGTCTTTTCCGGGTTGCGGGTGCAAACTGCCCGCATCGCTCTTGTCCGGTGAGGAGCCTCATCATGTCGGTTCGCAAATTTCTGCTCCCCGTCAGCAGCACGTCATCCGCCGAAGCGGCGTTGCAAGCGGGGCTTTTGCTGGCCCGCATGTGGAACGCGCATCTGGAGGTGCTGCATGTCCAGGCCGATACGCGCGAGATCGCTCCCTTCGCGGGTGAAGGGCTTTCCGGCGCGTTGATTGAAGACATGATGACGGCCACCGAGCGCGAAGGAAACGCGCGCGAGCACGACCTTCTGGAAATGTTCACCCGCGCGGCGCAACTGGCCGCCGTGCCGGTGGGCGCACCGCACCGCGGCACCAGCGAGCCGAGTGCGTGTTTCACCACCCTCGCCGGGCGCGAGGACCAGCTGGTGGCCTATAAGGCCCGGCTGGCGGACCTTACCATCGTGCCTCACCCGTTGGCGGGAGAGGATGTGGCGGCGGCGGAAGCATTGCACGCTGTATTGTTCGATTCCGGGCGGCCGGTGTTGTTGGCGCCCATCATCCCCCCTGCCAGCATCGGCCAGCGCATCGCCATTGCCTGGAACGGCACCGCCAACGCGGCTTCGGCCCTGGGCTCGGTCATGCCCTTTGTGCGTCAGGCGCAAGCGGTGCGGATTCTGGTGTCTGAGGAGTATAACCGTCCTGGTCCCAGCGCGCAGGACGTGCAAAAATACATTGCCCACCACGGCGTGGAAGCTGATATCGGCCGTTTCAGCGTCATCGACAAACACACCGGGGCAGGGCTGCTGGCCGCGGCGGCTGAATTCGGGGCGGATCTGATGTCAATGGGCGCGTACTCCACCGCCTCGCGCCTGCGCCAGCTTATCCTGGGTGGCACCACCAGGCATGTGTTGGAAAACGCGCAAATTTCGGTGCTGATGAACCGCTAGAGCGCGATGACTTCAGGTTCGCTCACTTCGCGAGCGAGCCTGAAGTCTGAATCGCCCTCTACTCCATCGTTTTAGAGGCGGATTCAGATTTTAGGTCGGATCACGAAGTAATCCGATCTAAAATCATCCGGCTCTAGGCTCTCAAATTGAAACGGTGGCGTATCAGGGGTGAAGAAATGTAACCCTGCGCCCTGTTACAATTGAGATCGCCCTGCCCCTAGATCG
>JAKBCH010000065.1 GCA_021808055.1 Pseudomonadota bacterium
GTGGGAGAAGTGATCAAACGTGTGAGGTTGATCGAACAAATGATATATGTCTGACCGGTGATGAACGGCGGTGCCAATCGTTCAATCTGCGCGCGGCCGTTCAATCTGCGCGCGGCGGCTGTTTTGGGTTGACCGAACACGAAACGTATTTTCGGTCAACATTTTATGGTGAAAACCGGCCTTTTTGGGCCTCAGAATCCCGTTAAAAGGCTACTCCTATACCGTTGTACGGTAGCACGGGATCTGGATGATTTTACCTGTGTCCGCAAGGTCACAAGGGCCGCGAACGCCGTCAGCAACGCGAGCAGCAGAAAGGCCAAGCCCAGCGTGATCCACCGCAGCTTGACGGTGCGTTTACGAGCAACCCAACCGAATCTTCTGCAAAAGTAGTGCTAAATGTCTGGATTAATTTGCCCTTACAGCTGGTTCAAGCCGGTAATAGCGACGTTGATGATAAACCAACCCCGAAGCAGCGGGGTAGAGTTTTATGTTCTGCACATCGCAGAACATCACTTGATGCGTGCCGATTTCAACGATGTTGGATATCTGGCAATCCAGGGCAGCCGTGGCGTCCTCCAAAACCGGCGCGCCGGTTGAAAGGCGCTGCCAGCCTGTCTGGGCAAAGCGTTCCGGCATGCTCATGCCGTGCTGTCCGGCAAAGATACGTGAAAGCTGCTCTCCATTAGCGTTAAGAACATTTACGCATAATGTCCCCGCTTGTCGGAATGCGCCTGCAATTCGGCTACTCTTATTCATGCACACCAAAATTGTCGCGGGCGTATCGGTTACGCTGCAAACGGCAGATGCCGTGAACCCAATGTCACCATCAGGGGTTGAGGTGGTCACAATATTCACCGCAGCACCAAGCCGTGCCATGGCCTCCCGAAAATGCTGATTTTCAACAATCATGTTTTTATGCCTTCCTATGCTTCACCGCATCACGAACGGGTCTGGCAGCGGCGCTTCGGAGAGATTGATCCATACAGATTTCGTGCGCGTGTAATCCAGAATCACCTCAATCCCGCCCTCGCGCCCGAGCCCGCTTTCTTTGTACCCGCCAAAGGGAACCAAAGGTGAAATCACCCGATAGGTATTCACCCACACCACTCCAGCACGGATATTGCGCGAGAGCCGATGAGCGCGAGCTAGGTCTTTTGTGAATACACCGCTCGCGAGCCCGAATTTCGAATTATTTGCCAGCACCAGGGCCTCATCCTCAGTATCGAACGCCACTATGCTCAGAACAGGTGCGAAGAACTCCTCGCACAGGCAGGGGGCCTCAAGCTTATGGCACAGCAGAATCGTCGGGCGCAGATAAAATCCTGCGCTAAACCCCTCCGGCACGGTACCACCGGTGATCAATTCCGCTCCTTCCTCCAGGCTTGCTTTGATCAACGCCAAAGCACGATCCCGTTGCTTTACGGTAGCCAGCGGCCCCATCTGCGTATCTTGGCTAGCGGGGTTACCAATCACAATCTGTTCTGCCCTTGCTTTCAGCCTTCCCAGCAACGTTGCCAACAAAGGCCTTTGCACCAGCAAGCGCGATCCCGCCACGCAACTTTGGCCACTGGCCGCGAAAATCCCGGCGATCACGGCACTCACCACATTGTCAACATCCGCATCTTCAAACACCAGCACAGGTGACTTCCCGCCCAGCTCGAGCGTCGTAGCAGCGAGGTTGGCCGCGGAATTGCGCACAATATGCCGCGCCGTCTCCGGCCCCCCGGTGAAGGCGATGCGCGAAACCAGCGGATGCGTGGTCAGCGCTTGCCCACATTCCGCCCCGGTGCCGGTGATGATGTTCACCACACCCGGCGGAAACCCGGCCTCATGCACGACGCGGGCGAATTCCAGTAAAGGTGCCGCGCCATCCTCGGCGGCTTTCAAAACCACAGTACAGCCGGCGGCCAGTGCAGGGCCTAATTTCACCGCCGCCAGAAAAAGTTGCGAGTTCCA
This sequence comes from Pseudomonadota bacterium, assembly GCA_021808055.1. Next base: position 1,957 of record JAKBCH010000065.1, read on the forward strand.
GGGTACCATGGCCGCTACCACGCCCACTGGCTCGCGGCGCAGCGTCACGTCCATATCCGGCTTGTCCACCGGAACGGAGAAACCCATTACCTTGTCCGCCAGCCCGGCATAAAAGCGGAAATATTCGGCGATATAAGCAATCTGCCCGCTCGTCTCGCGGATGATCTTGCCCGTATCCCGCGTTTCCAGCGCCGCCAGACGTGGCGCGGCCTCTCCCAGCAAATCCCCTAACCGAAACAAAAGTTTGCCGCGCGCCGTGGCCGTCAACCCCGCCCAGGCGGGGTCGCGCAATGCCGCGTCGGCGGCATGCACGGCCCGGTCAACGTCTTGCGCGGAGGCAGAGGGCATCAACGCCCAGGGCTTGCCGGTCGCTGGGTCAAGGCTCTCAAAACACGCCGCCGCATCCTCGAATATTCCGGCAATGTAATGCTGGAAACGGGCCAACTCAGGCATATTCGGGCACTTTCTGGAATTGCGGCATCACCTGCTCGATAAAGCGTGTCAGCGAGGCTTTCTTGCGTTCAAAGCTCATGCCGCTATCGATCCATAGGCTGAACTGGTCATAGCCCAAAGCCTCATAGCTCTTCAGCCGCGCCACCACATCATCCGGCGTGCCGATGACGAGGTTTTTGCGCACTGCTTCCGGCGCATATTGCGGCATCGCCGCCATTTCTTCCGGCGTCAATTCCTCCATCATGCCTTGCGTTACCGGCTTCTTGTTCTGGAACCAGGCGCCGAAATAGCAATAGAAGCGACTCAACTCCTCCGCCCCGCGCGCGGCATCAGCTTCATCGGCAGCCACGTAGGTGTGTTGCAGCAGCATGATCTGTGGACGTTTAACCTGCGGGTTCGCTTCGCAGGCGGCGTTGAAGCGCTGCATCAGGCTTTCCACTTCCGCGTCACCGCTGGCCAGAGGCGTCACCTGCACATTGCATCCCGTCCGCACCGCGAATTCATGCGAGTTCGGGTCCCGTGCGGCCACCCACATCGGAGGTCCACCCGGCTGCACAGGCTGCGGCACGGCACTGGTTTTCGGAAACTGCCAATATTCGCCCTGATGCTCATAATCGCCCTGGAATAGCTTTTGCACCGCGGGCACCAGCTCACGCATCCGCAAGCCTGCCTCCATCGGCGTCAGCCCAGGATGCAGCCGCTCATATTCAAAACTGTACGCCCCTCGCGCGATCCCCAGTTCCAGCCGCCCGCCTGTGATAACATCCGTCATCGCCGTTTCGCCCGCCAGCTTGATCGGGTGCCAGAACGGCGCGATGACCGAGCTGGTGCCCAGCCGGATCTTCGTCGTCTTCGGCGCCAGATAGGCGATCTGGATGAACGGGTTCGGTGCAATGGTGAATTCCATGCCGTGATGCTCGCCGATCCAGGCGGCTTCCATCCCGCCCGCCTCGGCCATCTGCACCAGTGCCTCTAACTCGTGCAGAAGCTCGGTATGGCTTTGCCCGGGTTCCAGCCGTTCCATATGCACAAACAGCGAGAATCTCATCGTCGTCGCTCCCTCGTAAACTATTGCGCGGCTTGCAACAGCGCGGTTTCAGAAAAAAAACGGCTTAGGACTTCATTCACCAAATCTGGCGCGGCCAGGCTCATCATGTGGCGCTGACCGACAAGCGCCAAGGCCTGGCCCTCCGGGGCAGCCTCAGCCATGCGGCGGGACATTTCGGGTGACGAATTTTCGTCCTCTTCCCCGGTCAGGAACAAGGCGGGCATGGCCAGTTTCTCCAGCCGTCCTTCATGCGCGGCGTCGGACCTGGCGAACAACCCATAGGCGCGGACATAGCCTACCGGATTCACTGTCGTGAGCGAGGCGCCCACCCAGGCGGCGGTTTCCAGCAGATCCTGGGGCACCGGCACGCCGAACCAGCGGTCGATGGCGGCCTGCCGCCAGGCCAAGTCCTGCGCGCGGCCCTTCAGAGCCTCCGCCCGCGCCAGCACGGCGGCTCGCTGGGTTGGCGTGCGGCAATAAACCCCATTCATCGGCACTACAGCATTCACGCGTTCAGGATAGGTCAGCGCGAATTCCAGCGCGATCAACGCTCCCATGGAATGGCCGACGAGGCTCACGCGCTCCAGCCCCAGCCCGTCCAGCAAGGCTAGAAGCTGCCCGGCATAATCGCCCAGATCTGGAGTGTCCGGCGGCAAAAGGCTGTTGCCATGGCCCAGCGTGTCGTAGGCGATCACATCCCAGTGCGGGGCGAAGGCGGCCATCTGGGGCGCCCAGAATCCGGCATGCATGCCCACCCCGTGGATGAGCACCAGGGCCGGGCCGGACCCAGCGCGGCAATAGCCCGTGCCGCCCAACCGGCCGAGATGATAACTCTCAGCCATTCAAATCGCCCAGCTCGGCCAAATCTTTGTAACGGTCGCCAATCCGATGGTGCGGCCGCCCACCGATGGAGGCACCCAGCGCCACCAGAATCTCATCCTGAGCAGGGGCGTCATCGATACTGAACTGCACGGTAAGGTAATGCGAGCGCATGCCCTCATCATGCTTGTGCATCAGCGGAATCTGGATGGAGGCCCCCGGCCCACCGCGCGTGTTAGTGAAGGCAAGATAGGATTTCGCCCCCACCGCCTTGCGGTAATGATTACCAAAGCGCAGCGTATGGATCAGTGCCGAGGCATGTTCCACTTCGCCCGCGGTGCCGACGATGGCGCATTTGCCATAGCCTTCCACCGCCTCGCCCGAGCCCGCCAGGCGCAGGATCTCGGCAGTTAGAATCTGCCCCAGCTCCGGCCCGATGGCGCGGATTTCCGGAGAAAGGTCCTCCACAAAACCGCGCCCTGCCCAGGGATTGCTAAGCACAGCGGCGGCGGCGAACAGTTTGAACGGACCAGGGGCGGCGCGCCCGCCTTCGATACGGATATCTTCGGTGAAGGTGACGAGCTTGCGCAGGGACAGCGTCATGGCGGACTCCTTATTGTATTATGGTATACCATAATATTGACAGGAAGCCCGTGTAAAGAGGAAAGTGCACCTGCCCATCGTTTTTAACTCGGGCCATGATAGAAAGAGCCAAAGGGAAACAGGTCCTGAACATGCCGGATACCCAACCAGACGCACTGCTGATCAACCGCCCCGCCAAAACTCTGCGGCAATTGACACTGGAAAAAATGCGAGAGGCAATCCTCACCCTGAAATTTCGCCCCGGAGAGCGGTTGGTGGAGCGGGCTTTATGTGAGCGTCTTGGCGTTAGCCGCTCCGTGGTACGGGAGGTATTGCGCAATCTGGAATCCGAAGGCCTGGTAGATACTATTCCTAATCATGGCCCCGCCGTGGCGGCTCCCGAGCCTGCGAAAATCGCGCAGATCTACGAGCTGCGCTCCATGCTGGAAGCTTTGGCCGCCCGCCACTGCGCAGCTCGCGCCACGCCGGCCGACCTTGCCGCTCTACGCGCGGCTTTGGAAGAAGTACGCGAAGGCTATGCCAGCGCCGATGCCTTCGCCGTGCTGGCTGCCACCGCGAATTTCTACGAGGCGATGTTCCGCACAGCGGGGCGCCAAGTGGCGTGGGAATTGCTGGTTTCTCTGAACGGGCGCATCACCCACCTGCGCGCCCGCACCATCTCCACCTCCGGACGAGACAGGGAAGGAGTGGCCGAAATGCAGGCGATTTTGGACGCCATCGAGGTGCGGGACCCGGATGCGGCGGCAGCAGCCTCCGTAAGGCATCTGCAGAACGCCCTACAGCTAGCACTCACGCAAGACCAGCGCTGAACGCCTTCTGCAGTGCACAAGAATTGGGCGTAGAGCTATTTTTGCGACTCCGGACGCACCGCTTTCGGGGTGTTGACGCTAAATAGGGCTGGAACGGACAATTTTCCCCTTTACAGCGCCTTTCAAACAATCTTATGGTATACCGTAAGATAAACATATCGAGGCTCGCACCGAATGTTCTACGAGATGCGTACCTACAGGCTGAAGACCGGCACGGTTCCGGCCTATCTGAAGCTGGTCGAGGAGGAAGGCATCGCCATCCAGAGTGCGCATCTGGGCGGGCTGGCCGGCTATTTCTCCACTGAGATCGGCCCGCAGAACGAGGTCGTGCATATCTGGGCCTACCCCAGCCTGGATGAGCGCGAGCGCCGCCGCGCCGCCCTCATCCGCGATGAACGCTGGCTGGCGTTCATTCCCAAAACCCAGGCCCTGATCGAGACGATGGAGACGAAAATCCTGCGTCCCGCGCCCTTCTCGCCGCTGCCTGGCAATCCGTTCAACAAGGAGGTCTGAAGATGCGTCGCTTGGGCTTGGGTCTTTGTCTGGCATTGGGCACCGCTGCCGCGGCCCAGGCGCAGAGTAGCATGGTGTTCACAAGCTGGGGAGGCACCACCCAGCAGGCCCAGCAGAAGGATTGGGCCGATCCGTTCTCCAAGGCCACCGGCATCAAGGTGCTGCAGGACGGGCCGACCGATTACGGCAAGTTCAAAGCCATGGTGCAGAGCGGCAATGTCTCCTGGGACGTGGTGGATGTAGAGAGCGACTTCGCCCAAGCCGCCGCCAAGGATGGACTGCTCGCCCCCATCACTCTGCCCGCCGCCGATGCGGCACAGATCGACCCGCGTTTCCTCAGCCCGGATGCCGTCGGCTCCTTCTATTATTCCTTCGTTATCGCCTACAACAAAAACAAGTTCAAAGGCGATGAACCGAAGACGATGGCGGACCTGTTCAACGTCAAGAAATTCCCCGGCAAGCGCTGCTTCTATAAATGGTCCTTCGCCGGTGTGCTGGAAGCCGCCTTGCTGGCGGACGGTGTAAAGCCAGACCAACTCTACCCGCTGAATCTCAACCGCGCCTTCAAGAAGCTCGACACGATCAAGAAAGATATTGTCTGGTGGAGCACCGGCGCGCAATCTCAGCAGCAGCTTGCATCCGGCCAATGCCCGATCAGCTTGATGTGGAACGGCCGCGTGCAAGCGTTGGAGGATTCTGGCGTGCCCGTGGCAATGAGCTGGGACGATAATCTTACCACCGGCGACATGCTGGTGATCCCGAAAGGAGCCCCCAACATGGCGGCGGCGCAGAAATTCATCGCTTACGCTACCAGCGCCGAGGCCCAGGCCAAGTTCGCCACAGATACCGGCTATGCCCCGGTGAACAAAGGCTCCGCCGCGCTGATGGGCCCGAAAGCCCTGGCGGAACTGCCCAACGCCCATGCCGCCACGCATATCGACCTCAATATGGATTATTGGGCCGCGCATCGTGACGATATCGCCAACCGCTGGTACGCATGGCAGACCAAATAACCCTGACCGGGGCGGTGCAAACCGCCCCGCCTGAAAAAAAGCGCCGCCGCCCCAGGGGCTTTGCCCCGGCGGTGCCGGTTCTGGCCTTTCTGCTGCTCTGTTTCGCCCTGCCGGTTCTGGCTCTGCTGCTACGCTCCATCCTAGAGCCGCATTTCGGCCTGCAGAACTACGCCGCCCTTCTGGCCACCGGTACCTATGCGAATGTGCTGGAAAATACGTTCCTGATTTCCTTTATCGTTACCGCCATCACCGCGTTGGTGGGGCTACCCCTGGCTTGGTTCATCACCGTGGCGCCGCGCCGGCTGGGGCGGCTGGTGTTCGGCATCGTCATCCTCTCCATGTGGACCAACCTGCTGGCCCGCACCTATGCTTGGATGGTACTGCTGCAGGATAACGGTCCCATCAATAATTTCCTGATCTGGGCGGGTCTGATCCAGAATCCTCTGCCACTCTATGGCAGTATGGCGGGGGTGGTGATCGGCATGGTCTATATCATGCTGCCCTTCATGGTCATTTCCCTGCGCGGCCCGCTGGCTTCGCTCGATCCCTCGATGTTCCAGGCTGCCTCGCTCTGCGGCGCCTCGCGCCTGCAAAGCTTCACCCGCATCTTCCTGCCCTTGCTGCTACCGGGCCTGGCGGCGGGCGGGCTCATTATCTTCGTGATGTCGCTTGGCTATTACATCACCCCGTCTTTGCTGGGCGGCGCGCAGGACATGATGCTGGCCGAACTCATCGCCCAGCAGGTGCAAACCTTGCTCAATTGGGGCCTGGCCGGTGCCGCCTCCTTCTTACTGCTGGTGGTCACACTCGCCCTCTACGCCGTGCAGGCGCGCTATCTCGCCCCGCACAGCCAGAAAAGGAGCTGATCCATGCTGCTGGATTTCTCGCAGCTCGGCTGGTTGCGCGTTGCTCTCTGCGGGGTGGCGGGGTTGGCGGTGGTGTTTCTGCTCGCCCCCCTATGCCTGCTCATCGCGCTCTCTTTCGATAGCTCGCAATGGCTGCAATTCCCGCCCCCGGGCTGGACGCTGCAATGGTATCAGGAGGTCTTCGCCGACCCGAACTGGCTAAGCTCCTTCCTCACCTCCGTTGAGCTTGGCATCGTCGTCACATTAGCCTCGGTCCTGCTCGGCCTGCTCGCGGGCTTCGCTATAGCTCGCGGCAATTTCCCTGGACGCGAGACGATGCGCGGCTTTTTCCTGACGCCGATGATCATGCCCTCCATCGTGCTGGGCATCGCGCTCTATGCCACCTTCCTGCGACTGCATCTGGCGGGCACGTTTCTTGGCTTCGTACTGGCGCACCTGGTGCTGGCCTTACCCTTCTCTATCGTCGCCATTACCAGCGCGTTGGAACAAACGGACAAATCATTGGAAGACGCCGCCATGCTCTGCGGCGCCTCGCTATGGGAAGCGCGCATCCGTGTAATTCTTCCCGCCATCAGTCACGGCATTTTCTCCGCCGCCATCTTCTCCTTCCTCACCTCGTGGGACGAGGTGGTGGTGGCCATCTTCATGTCCAGCCCCGGCCTACAAACCTTGCCGGTACGCATGTTGGGCGAGGTGCAACAGAATCTCTCACCGGACATAGCTGTGGTGTCCTCTTTGCTCGTGCTCGGCACCATCCTGCTCATGGGGCTGGCGGCTCTTTTTAATAAGGATTCAAAGCGATGAGCGGCGCCTATCTCGAACTGCGCAATCTCCGCAAGGAATTCGGGGACTTTGTAGCCATCAATAACATTTCCCTGCGGATTGAAAAAGGCGAGTTCATCACCTTCCTCGGTCCGTCAGGCTCCGGCAAAAGCACCACACTATATGCCATTGCGGGCTTCATTGAGCCCAATGCGGGCGATGTGCTGCTTAACGGCCGCTCCCTGGTTGGGGTTTCGCCAAATCACCGCGACATTGGAATGGTCTTTCAGCGCTATACTTTATTCCCGCATCTCACCGTGGCGGAGAATATTGCTTTTCCCCTGCGCGTTCGCCGCCGCCCAAAAGCAGAAATTGACTCAAAGGTGAAGGAGATGTTGGACCTTGTGCATCTCACACCCATGCGCGACCGCAAACCCGCTCAGCTCTCCGGCGGTCAGCAGCAACGAGTCGCTCTGGCACGCGCCTTGGCTTATGATCCCCAGATTTTGCTGATGGACGAACCACTCTCCGCGCTCGACAAAAAACTCCGTGAGGACATTCAAACAGAAATTAAACGCATCCACCTCGAAACCGGCGTGACCATCATCTACGTCACGCATGACCAGGAAGAAG
>JAKBCH010000066.1 GCA_021808055.1 Pseudomonadota bacterium
AGGTTGAGACCCCCGCGCCGCAGGCGGCAAGGCTTAGCAGACATACCAGGGAAGCAGCGGGCAGGAGGGCGGATTTGAAATCTTTCATGCCCGCTCCCTTGCCAGATTTTTGCGCCCCGGTCATCTACGCGTATGGCAGTTTACACCGAAGTTACAGACGAGGCGCTAACGGCGTTTTTAGCGCTCTACGAGATCGGCACGCTCACTGCCTTCCGGGGCATTGCCGAAGGGGTGGAGAACAGCAACTACGCGCTGAAAACCAGCCAGGGCGATTTCATCCTCACCCTTTATGAGAAGCGGGTGAATAAAGAGGATCTGCCGTATTTTCTGGGGCTGATGGAGCATTTGCGCGCCCATGGGCTTTCCTGCCCCCAGCCCGTGCGCGCCAGGGATGGGCGCAACCTGCAAGAGCTGGCGGGAAAAATGGCGGCCATCACCACCTTTCTGCCGGGTGTCTGGCCACGGCAGATCCGGGTCGCGCATTGCGAACCGCTGGGTGCCGCGCTGGCCAGGCTGCATCTGGCGGGCGAGGGTTTTGCCATGACCCGGCATAATGGCCTCGGCCCGGATTCTTGGGGCCCGCTGCTGGCAAAAAGCCTGCCCCAGGCCGATACGGTGCTGAGCGGGCTGGGGGCAGAGCTGCAAGCCTGGCTGAGGCAGATAGAGGCCGAATGGCCAAGCTCACTTCCCAAAGGGCAGATTCATGCCGATTTATTCCCGGATAATGTTTTTTTCCTGAATGGCGGTATTTCCGGGCTGATCGATTTCTACTTTGCCTGCACGGATATTTTGGCCTACGACATCGCGGTTTGCCTGAATGCCTGGTGCTTTGAAAGCCATGCGGAGCTGAACGTCACCCGCTCTCGCGCGCTGCTGCGGGGCTACCAGTCCGTGCGGCCGCTTTGCGCGGCGGAGATTGACGCGCTGCCGGTGCTGGCGCGGGGTGCGGCCATGCGCTTCCTGCTCACCCGGCTTTACGACTGGCTGAACACCCCGCCGGGTGCCCTGGTTACGCCTAAGGACCCGTTGGATTACTACCGCCGCCTGCGGTTTCACTTCGCGGTCTCTGGGGCTGGTGCTTATGGGCTCTGAGGACCAGGAAAACATCGTCGAAATCTGGACGGATGGTGGCTGCAAGCCCAATCCAGGCCCTGGCGGTTGGGCGGCGATTTTAAAATTCAAGGGCACCATTCGGGAGCTTTCCGGCGGCGAGGGGGAAACCACCAATAACCGCATGGAGCTGACAGCCGCCGCCGAGGCGCTGGCCGCGCTCAAGCGCCCCTGCGTGGTGAAACTTCATACCGACTCGGAATATCTGAAAAACGGCATCACCCGCTGGCATACCGGCTGGGTGCGTAAAAACTGGCGTTCCTCCACGGGCGACCCGGTGAAGAACATGGACCTCTGGAAGCGCATTCTGGAGGCTGTGAAACCCCACCAGATCGAATGGCTGTGGGTGAAGGGCCATTCCGGCGATGCGATGAACGACCGGGCGGACGAGCTGGCCACCAAAGCGCGGGAAAACTTGAAAGCCTCTTGATTTTTTGCCGCCAAGCCCGCATTAAGCGCGCAGGATCCTCCGCATCCTGGCGTGCCCGCCTTGGGCGCTGCACATTTTCACCACATAACGTTCCGCCCTGGCGTCTTGCCATGGCGTATCCTGACACAGGGTTTTTGATCCCCCATGCATCTCGCCGAACTCAAGGCAAAAACCCCGACTGACCTCCTTGCTCTCGCTGAGGAGCTGGAGGTCGAAAACGCATCCTCGCTGCGCAAGCAGGATATCATGTTCGCCATCCTGAAAGCCCATGCTGAGAATGAGCAGGCGATTCATGGCGATGGCACATTGGAAATCCTGCCCGATGGCTTCGGGTTTCTGCGTAACCCGGAAGCCAACTTCCTGCCCGGCCCGGAAGATATCTATGTCTCCCCGCAGCAGGTGCGCCGCTATGGCCTGCGCACCGGCGACACGGTGGATGGCGAGATCCGCGCGCCGAAGGAAGGCGAACGTTACTTTTCGCTGGTGAATGTCGAAAAAATCAATTTCGAATCGCCGGAAGCGGTGAAGCACCGCATCAATTTCGATAACCTCACGCCGCTCTACCCCACCTCGCGCCTGCGCATGGAAGTGGAAGTGCCAGAGCCCACCACCAAGGGCCAGGCCAAAGAGGTTACGGGCCGGGTGATCGATCTTGTGTCGCCCATCGGCAAGGGCCAGCGCGCTCTGGTGGTGGCGCCGCCGCGCACCGGCAAAACCGTGATGCTGCAAAACATTGCCGCTTCCATCTCCGCCAACCACCCGGAAGTGTTCCTGATCGTGTTGCTTATCGATGAGCGGCCGGAGGAAGTGACCGACATGTCCCGCTCCGTGAAGGGCGAGGTTGTGGCCTCCACCTTCGACGAGCCGGCCACCCGCCACGTGCAGGTGACGGAAATGGTGCTGGAGAAAGCCAAGCGGTTGGTGGAACATAAGCGCGATGTGGTGATTTTGCTGGATAGCATCACCCGCCTGGCGCGTGCCTACAACACTGTTGTGCCCTCATCCGGCAAGGTGCTCACCGGCGGTGTGGACGCCAACGCCCTGCAACGCCCCAAGCGTTTCTTTGGCGCGGCGCGTAACATCGAGGAAGGCGGCTCGCTCACCATCATCGCCACCGCGCTGATCGATACAGGCAGCCGGATGGACGAGGTGATTTTCGAGGAGTTCAAGGGCACCGGCAATGCCGAGCTGATTCTGGACCGCAAGCTCTCCGACAAACGCACCTTCCCGGCGATCGACATCACCAAATCCGGCACTCGTAAAGAGGAGCTTTTGGTGGAGAAGGCCGTGCTTTCCAAGATGTGGGTGCTGCGCCGTATCCTGAACCCGATGGGTACGACGGATGCGATGGAGTTCCTGCTCGACAAGCTGAAATACTCGAAGACCAACAACGATTTCTTCGAGGCGATGAATACTTAACGCGAAAAAGGCCGGGCATCCCCCGGCCTTTTTTATGCGGTAACCGTTTGTGACTCCGTGCTGGTCAGGACGGATTTGGGCGCTTCCGGATGACCGAACAAATAGCCTTGCATTTCGTCGCAGCCCAGCTCCATCAGGCACAGCGCCTGTTCCATATGCTCCACACCCTCGGCCGTCACCTTAGCACCTAAATCATGCGCAAGACGGATTAGCGCGCGTACGATCGCATAGCCTCGCTCATCGGTGGGCAAGCCGGCGATGAAACGACGGTCGATCTTCATGCGGCTCAGCCCGAAGCGGTGCATCATGTCCAGCGAGGCTGCACCTGTGCCGAAATCATCCACCGCCACCTGCACGCCTTGCTCTTTCAGCAGGCGAAGCTGGCGCAGCGCGTCCTCATGGTCCAGCGCCAGACGGCTTTCGGTAATTTCCAGCTCCAGCCGGTTTGGGGCCAGGCCGGACGCGGCCAAAGCCTTGTTCACGGTTGCGGCAAAATGCGGATCGACCAACTGGATGGGCGAGATGTTCACGCATAGCCGCACATGTTCCGGCCAGTTGCGGGCGGCGGCACAGGCGGCGCGCAGCACATAGGCGCCAAACGTGGCGATGAGCCCGCTTTGCTCGGCGATGGGGATGAAGATGCGCGGCGGGATGTCGCCAAAATGGGCATGCTGCCAGCGCAGCAAGGCCTCATAGCCGGTGAGCAGCCCATCCGGCGGGTTCCAAAGCGGTTGATAGGCCACATGCAGCTCGTGCTGCGCCAAAGCGTGCAAAAGATCCGCGTGCAATTGGCGGTTCGCGGTGGCCTCCAGGGATGGCTCGTAGGTTTGATGCCCGTGGCGGCCAGAGCGTTTAACGCTGTACATCGCAAGGTCCGCCTGGCGGACCAACTCTTCCGGCTTTATCTCAGCATTATTGAAATAGGTAATGCCGACCGAGGCGGAGATTCGTGTTTGTGTCCGCCGCAGCATCACCGGGGCGGCGATTGCGGCGCAGATATTTGTGGCCACACGCTCCGCTGCTTGCTGCAGTGAAGGGCCGCCCCGCAGCAGCACGCCAAATTCATCGCCACCCAGCCTGGCCACGAGGTCTGCAGTGCGAACGCAGCTCTTCAGCCGCCCAGACACGACGCGCAACAATTCATCCCCCGCCTCATGCCCGTAAGCGTCGTTCACGGCTTTAAACCCGTCCAGATCCACCAGCAGCACGGCGATATTGTCCAGCGCCCGGTGACCATGGCTTACAGCGTCGTTCAGGGTTTCGTGGAACAGAATGCGGTTGGGCAGGCCGGTCAGGCCATCATGCCGGGAAAGGAAATGATTTTCTGCCACGGCGTTGCGGTATTCGGTTACGTCTGAGGCGACACCCACCAGAAACCGCCGCCCCGGCGGCACATGCAGCAGGGTTTTGCGAATAATCAGCGTGTGCGTGTAACCCGAGGCGGGCAAAGTGAGGGATTCCTCGCTCTCGACCATCTGGCCCGTGGCCAGAACCTCATCATCCGAAGACCAGCTGCGTGCTGCCTGGGCCGGCGGGAAAATATCGTAATCAGACCGGCCCAGCAGATTATCGCGCGTGTCGCCGAGCAGGCGGGTCGCCGCGTCGTTCAACAAAATCCATTTATGGTCTTCATCCTTAATGAAAACCGGGCTGGGAATGATGTCGATTATCTTTTGTAAGGAGTCAGCCGACCCCAGCAGCCTCTGATGCAACATGACGTAGTGCTACAGAGCCGGAATTAATGAAACCCTAAAGCCGCGTGGATATCCCGCTTTACGTAAACTCTGGGCGGAACCGGTAAGGGTCCATCTTGTAGGTGCCGAGAATTTTGAATTCGGTTGAGAAGAAGCCAAGCTCCTCAAATGCCAGTTGCAGGTTGCGCTGTGCTGGGTGGCCCTCCACCTCTGCCAGGAACTGCGTGGCGGTAAAGCTGCCGTTCAGCATATAGCTTTCCAGCTTGGTCATGTTCACGCCATTGGTGGCGAAGCCGCCCATGGCTTTGAACAAAGCCGCCGGCACATTGCGGACGTTGAACACGAAAGTGGTCATCAGCCTCGGCGTTTGCGGGTCCAGCGCCAAAGGCTCGCGCGCCATGATGTAAAAGCGGGTGGTGTTGTGGGCGGCGTCCTCCACATTCCGGCGCAGAATGTCCAGCCCGTGCATCTCCCCGGCCAGCGAGGAGGCAATGGCCGCATCCTCGCGGCTGTTCAGCTTCGCCACAATTTCGGCCGCCCCCGCGGTGTCGTATTCCACCACCGGTGCCGCGTTCAGCGCGGCCAGCAGACTTCGCACCTGGCCAAGCGCCACGGTGTGGGAATGGATACGCCTGATATCGCTGATTTTTGTGCCCTTGGGGGCCAGCAGGCAATGCTCCACCCGCAGGAAGCTCTCGCCGATAATCGAAAGCCCGCTTTCCGGCAGCAACGCGTGCATGTCAGCCACCCGCCCGGCGAGCGAGTTTTCCGGCGGCAGCATGGCAAGATCTGCCCGGCCTTCGCGCACCGCCGCCATCGCCGCCTGGAAGGTTTCGCAAGGCAGGGTGGCGGCACCAGGGTAAGCAATCCGGCAGGCGAGGTCTGAATAGGCGCCGGGCTGGCCCTGGAAGGCGATAAGGCTCATTGGCTCAGCGCCTCCCGTGCGCGTTCTAGGTCCTCTGGTGTATCCACCCCGAACGGCGCTTGTGCAACCCGGGCGGCCCCTATGCGTATTCCGGCTTCCAGGGCGCGTAATTGCTCCAGCTTTTCCCTTTGCTCCAAGGGCGAAGGTGGCAGCGCGACGAAACCTGCCAGCGCGGCACGACGATAGGCGTAAATGCCGATATGGTGCCAGAACGGCCCTTCGCCGCTGGGGATGAGAGCGCGTGAGAAATACAGCGCCGGGGCCACATCTTCCTCGCCCGGAAAGGCGCAGGCGCATTTCACCACGGAAGGGGCTTGGCGCTCCGCTGCCGTGGTGATGGGGGCTACGAGTGTGCCGATGTCGTAACCCTGGGCCAAGGGCTTCAGCGCCGCCGCAAGGTAGGATGGGTCGATGGAGGGCAAATCGCCCTGCAAATTCACAATCACATCGTGTTCGCCCTCGGGGTCCAGGCTTTGCAGGGCGGCGAAAATGCGGTCGGAGCCCGAGGGCAGGTCCGGGCTGGTCATCACCGCGATGCCGCCATGGGCTTTCACCGCCGCTGCCACCTCAGCCTCGGCGCATGCCACCGCCACCGGCCCAAGCCTTGCCGCCAGCGCCTGTTTCATTACATGCGCGATCATCGGCTGGCCGCCGATATCGGCCAGCACCTTGCCCGGCAGGCGGGTGGAGCCGAGTCGGGCGGGGATCAGAACGATAGGGTTCAAAACCATGGCTTTCTTTGCTGCTTGCCGCCCTGCCTAAATCCCTCTACGCCTTAGTGCAACGCGTCGAAAATACGAACCCGGGGGAAACGGATGAGCAAAGCGGGCAAGGACAGTCTGCTTGGTAACAAGATCGCGGCGGGGGTGCTGGCGGCAGGGCTGGTGCTTTGGGGTGCCAATCGCATTGCCGATATTGTCGTGAGCAGTGAAGCGCCGGCAAAACCTGCTATTTTGATTGCGGCTTTGCCCAGTGCTGCTCCGGCCGCAACCGCGCCGACCGGCCCGGAAAGCGTGTTGCCCCTGCTGGCCAGCGCCGACATCGCCAAGGGCGAGGCGTTCGTGCAGCAGCAATGCTCGGCTTGCCACACCCTCACCAATGGCGGGGCCAACGGGGTTGGCCCCAACCTCTACGGCGTGTTGGGCGCACCGATGTTCGCCCATACGGGCTTCAGCTTCTCTGCGGCGGTGAAGGCCAAGGCCAAGGGCAGTTGGGATTTCGACAAGATGAACCAATGGCTCTACGCCCCGAATGATTACGCGCCGGGCACCGGCATGTCTTACGCGGGCATCAAGAACACCCAAACCCGGGCGGATGTAATCGCTTATCTGCGTACGCTTACCACCCGGCCGCTGCCCTTGCCCACCGCCGAAGAGGTGAAGGCCGCCAGCGCCGCGGCCACCGCACCCGCCGCTGCCCCGGCTGCGGCACAAGCCGCCCCGGTGGAAGACCTCAACGCCCTGTTGGCCAAGGCTGACCCTGCGAAAGGTCAGGCCATGTTCCAGGAGCAATGCGCCGCCTGCCATACCATCACCAAGGGCGGAGCGAATGGTGTGGGGCCGAATCTCTATGGCATGGTGGGGGCAAAAGCTTTTTCCACCCCCGGCTATACCTTCTCTGCGGCGGTGAAGGTCAAGGCTGGCCAGCCTTGGACCTTCGCCACGCTGGATGCCTGGCTGAAGGACCCGATGGGCTACGCCCCCGGCACCTACATGGCTTATGCGGGCATTAAAAACGACCAGACGAGGGCGGATATGGTTGCATATTTGAACCAGAACGCCGACAGCCCCGCGAAGCTGCCCTGAGCCATGCGGGAGCTGCTGGCGATTGTCCATGCGGCGCTGGATGAAAGCGGTGCCGTCATCCGCCCGTTTTTTCGCATGGGCTTGAGCGCGGACGATAAATCCGACGAAAGCCCGGTCACGGCGGCGGACCGCAAAGCTGAGGAAGTTTTGCGCGCGGCCTTGGCCAAGGCCACGCCGGATTTCGGGATTATCGGTGAAGAATTTCCACCGCATAACACCGGTGCCAAATATGTCTGGGTCATCGACCCGATTGACGGCACGCGGGCTTTCATCACCGGGCGCACAAGCTTCACCACGCTGCTCGGCCTACTGGAAGATGGCGTGCCCATTTTGGGTTTTATCGACCAGCCGATTACGCGCGAACGCTGGTGCGGCGGGCGCGGTGAACCAGCTCATTTCATTGCCCCGCTCGGCGGCAAACCGGGCACAAGGCAAACTGTGAAACTGGCGGAGGCTGAATTTTCTGCCACCTCGCCGGAAATGATCGCGGGCGCCGGGCCGGAGGCTGTAGCCCGGTTCAACAGGCTGAAAGCCGCCGCCAAACGGGTTTACTGGGGCGGGGATGCGTATTCCTACGGCTTGCTGGCGCTGGGGCAGATCGACCTCATCGCCGAACATGACCTCAAGCCTTGGGATTGGGCGGCTCTGGGGCCGGTGATCGAATCCGCTTGTGGGGTGGTGACGGACTGGTCTGGCGCGCCATTAAAGCTGGGCGCTGATGGCTCCGTGCTCGCCAGCGCCAACCGTACATTGCACAATGAGGCGCTGGCGATTTTGAACCCGTAGCAACCGCCGACACTAGAGTTTTTCGCAGAAAAGCTGCGCTTCCGGCACGCCCGCCCGGCGCGCGGCGCCCAACACGGTTTCCACCATTTTGGGCGGTCCGCAGACATAAATATCGGGCGGTGTTTCAGTGCTGGCGAGCAGATTCTCTAAAATTTCCGCCGTGCTGCCCTGCACGGCGTTGGCGCCGGGGGCACCTCGCCAAACCGCAAAGGTTATGTTTAGCTGAGGCAAAGCCTCTTGCAGCGGCGCGAAGATATCGTTTGGCAATAACTCCTCGGCGACATTCACACCGTAAATCAGCCGAACTGGCGTGGTATCCTGAAATTCCGCCATTTGGCGCAGCAGGGATAGAAGCGGGGCAAAACCGCAACCGCCCCCCACCAGCCAGCGCGCCCGGAGGCTGGCTTCGTCGAGCGTGAACTGGCCGAGCGGGCCGCGCAGCTCCAGCCTGTCGCCTGGCTTTGCAACTTGCGCCAGCCAGCCGGAAAAGGCGCCATCCGGCACCAGACGGATCAGGAATTCCAGCGTCCCGTCCCAGTTCGGCAGATTGGCCAGCGAGTAAGCCCGGCTGATCGCCATGCCTGGCGGACGCAGCTCCATATACTGGCCGGGCAGAAAATCGGCCGTCTGGCCCAAAGCGGCATCCGGTTGCAGCCGCAGAACCAGGCTCATCGCCGCCGCTCCGGCGGGGTGCAGTGTTTCGATCACGGCCTGGCGCACTGGCACGCTATGGCGAGGCAACTGCGCATCGCCATAAGGCAGCACCACGGTCAGGTCGCTGGTGGGCAAGCAACGGCAGAGCAGCACGCCACCTGGTTCCGGCGGTATGGCGGCCGGGCTATGCGGCCCCATTTCATAGGTGCCAGAAACCACATGCGCGGCACATTGGCCGCATTGCCCGTCCCGACACATGGCGGCGGGGTAAAGCCCCGCCGCCTCGGCGGCTTCCAGCGCGCTCTGGCCGGCGGTGGCGGCTATCTCCAACCGCACCTCGTCGCGGGTCAGTAAGGTGAGGTTCATTCATTTGTCCTTAAAATGGGCTGACCGGACGCGCCCGCCCGGCCAGCCACCATGCTCAGGCTGCGCGGGCCAGTGCTGCGGCGATATCCGCCTCGGCACTGGTGATGGGCTGCACGCCGAATTTGTCCACCAGCACATTC
>JAKBCH010000067.1 GCA_021808055.1 Pseudomonadota bacterium
ATTTACTAAGAATTTTGCTAGGATCGGCGGCAATGAATGCCGCCGCTATTTAGAGATGTTCATAATAAATCTCCATGACAGGCGCCGGAAGACACTCTCCCGAACCAAAACCCGCCATGAAAAATCCACCCAAACTCTGCTTCTCAGGTTCGCCCCGCATCGACGCTCGAAACCCACGCCGGCCGCATCGGGTTAGGAGGCTGATGAAAAACTCCGCGCCGCGATCCGTAGCCAATTCCTGCCCATCAGCCTCGGCGCGCAAGGCGGGCACGATACATCGGGCGTGGTCAGCGCCGGGCCACAGGTCAAATTGTCTTTGCCTCTGTTCAACCGCAACCGTCCAGCAATTCAAACCGCCGAGGCCGCGCGCGCCGCCCTGCGCGCGCAATATGCGGCCAGCCTGGCTGATGCCCGGAACGGCGCTGAGGCGCTGGAGCAAAGCATAACCATGCTGCAACGCCAGAGCGCGCAGGCGGATCAGGCCGCCGCGCAGGCAGCTTCCATCGCTGAGGATGCAAGCCGTACCTTTGCTGCAGGAGGGCTGGATACCAGGGCGGAGACATATCTGATCACTGCGGCGGGAGACCGTGAGCGTGAAGCGATCCAGCTGCACACGCAACTGCAAGCGGCAAAACTCCCCTTGGCCGTGCTGCTGGGCTTCGGCTTGCCTGTTCACGGTTGAACCACGCGCCAACCCACCGCCTGAAACGTAAGCGTCTTGGCGTTGCAGGACCATCCGCCCTTTGCGATGCTGTGCAAAGCCATTTTGGATGAGAGGGTTCTGAATTGCCGGGCGGTTTGACATGTATGCGCTTGGGTTTGCGATGGGCGGCGGCACCCGTGTGGCGGCTGGCCTACGGTCTTTACGAACGCCAGCTCGAAAGGCAGGTGCGGGCTTTGCCCATGCCCGGCCATGTTGGCATCATTCTCGACGGCAACCGGCGCCATGCGCGCGAGGCCGGCGTACAGAACCCGGATGCGATTTACCGCCTCGGCGCGGCAAAGTTGGATGATCTCCTGGCCTGGAGCGCTGACCTTGGCGTGCGCCGGGTCACGCTTTGGGTATTTTCACCTGATAATCTGCGCCGCCCGGAAGCCGAGGTGGGTGGCATTTTTGGTGCGGTCGAGGCCAAGATGCGTGCGCTCGCCGCAGACCCGCATATCCACCACAAAGGCGTGCATATTACCGCCATGGGGCGCCGCGACCTGCTGCCCCTTGCTTTGCTGGAGGCCGTGGACGCGGCTGAAGCCGCGACACGCGGCAACGACCAAATCACCGTGACATTGGCGATTGGCTATGGCGGACGCGAGGAAATCGCCGATGCCGTGCGCGCCCTGCTGGAAGATTACGCAGCCCAGGGCCTCTCCACGGCGCAGGCCGCTGCCCTGGTCTCGCCCGAGACAATCCGGCGGCATCTTTATTTGGCTGGAACACCAGATCCGGATCTGATCATCCGCACCAGCGGCGAGACGCGGCTTTCCGGCTTCATGTTGTGGCAGAGCGTGCATAGCGAGCTGTATTTCTGCGACGTGAACTGGCCGGTGATGCGCCGGATCGATTATTTGCGCGCTATCCGCGCCTACCAGCGCCGCGAGCGGCGCTTTGGAACCTGAAACGCCCATGGACCTTATCCACAGCCTCATCTCTGCTACTGTCACTTTCGCCAGCGGGCATCGCCTGCTAGCTTATGGTCTGGCCTTTCTACTGGCGGCAGCGGAGGCGTTTCCGGTCGTTGGTGCCTTGGTACCCGGCACGGCGATCATCGTTGGGCTTGGCGCGCTGGTGCCAGGCGGCGCTCTGGCGATGTGGCCGCTGATCGGCTTCACCGCCGCCGGCGCTCTTACGGGGGATGGTCTCTCTTACCTGTTCGGGCGGCTCTATAAGCAACGTGCCATAGGGATGTGGCCATTGCGGGCGAGACCGGGCCTGTTGGCGGCGGGCGAAGCGTTTTTTGCCCGCCATGGCAGTAAGGCGGTGCTGATTTCCCGCTTCTTACCAGGAGTGCGAGCCGCCATCCCAATGGTGGCGGGCATGTCCGGCATGTCCGCCGTCAGATTCTATGCGGTCGATATTTGTGCCGCCGCGTTGTTTGCGTTGGCGCATATCTGGTTCGGCATGGCGATTGGCGCCTCCTTGACGGTTCTTCACGCCATCGCCGGGCGGCTGGTGGTGCTGGTGCTCATCCTGGCGGCAGCGCTGGCGTTGGCTGTGTGGTTGACCCCCTGGGTCATCCGGCGTGCCACCGGGCTGCTGGCGCGCCTGCGCGGGCCGATGCGGCAATGGGCTGAGGCCAGAGACGGCTGGGCAAGGCAGTTTGTGCGCTCGCTTTTAGACCCAGACCGTCCCGAAACGCTGGGTCTGCTGGCGCTAGGCGCCATGCTGATCGGCGGGCTTTGGCTGTTCTTCGGCGTGCTGCAGGATGTTGTCGCGGGAGACCCGCTGGTGCGGGCGGATGCGGCGATCTTTCATTTTCTGCAATCGCTGCGCACGCCGGTGGTTGACCAGGTGATGGTGGCCATTACCGAACTGGGCGATGCGGCGGTGGTCATCCCCGTGCTTGTGGTAACATTGGTTTGGCTTACTTGGCAGCGTGCCTGGCGCGCTGCGTTTTATGGGCTTGCCGCCGTGGCTGGGGCCAGCCTGTTTGCATTCCTGATGAAGATCACCTTGCGGCAAACCCGTCCAGACTCGATCTTTGCTGGGTGGAACTCCTATTCTTTCCCGAGCGGCCACGCCACGGCCAGCGCGGCCTTGTACGGATTTCTCGTTGTGCTGATTTGCAGAGAGGTGGGAGCACGCGTCCGCGTCCTGGCTACATTGGCCGCGGTCCTGCTGGTGGGCGCCATTGCCTTCTCGCGGCTTTATCTCGGTGCGCACTGGGTTTCTGACGTGACGGCCGGATTGGCCTTTGGCGTGGCTTGGGTGGCATTGCTGGGAATCGTCTATTTGCAGCATGCACGCAGGGAGGTGCGCGCCCCTGGCCTCGCGGCGGCGGGGCTCGCCGTACTGCTCTTGGCAGGTGGGCTGCATATCGCAACCAAACACGCCGTGGATATGCGGCGCTATGCGCTTACTTTGCCCGTGCGTGAAATGTCCCTCACGGATTGGCGCAATGGCGGATGGGCCAACCTGCCTGTATGGCGTGTCGATCTCACGGGCGATTATGAAGAGCCGTTTGTTCTGCAATGGGCAGGATCCTTGGCGCCCTTGAAAGCCACCTTGCTGGAACATGGCTGGCAGGTGCCTGTACCGTGGGATTTGTCATCATCTGCGGAATGGCTATTGCCCAACGCCAAGGCAGACGCATTACCCGTGTTGCCGCATCTCGATAATGGCCGGTCAGAGGCATTGGTGATGATTAAAACTGGCAGCAATGTGCCGCGCGGCCAGAGGTTGATTTTAAGGGTTTGGCCGTCTGGCACGGTGCTGACCAACGCAGGACTTACGCAGCCGCTTTGGATTGGCACTGTGGTTGCAGAGAAAGTGGAGCATCTGAAGCCGTTCGCCAGCCTTGTCGATGAGCAGAATGATGTGAACAGCGCTTTGCAAACTCTCCGAATGGCCTTGCCGGGAATAGAATCGGAAAATCGTGCTCCCGCAGTGGCGGAATGGAATGGCGAGGTTTTGCTTGGACAGTCTTGAACCGCTTAATTAATCCGTTGCTGGGCTGGGTGCAGCCCAGCCCGTGGCGGCAAAGTGACAATCAGCAGAAGCATCGCGCCGATGAGCACCAGGAAAGCTCCTATTCGGCTCAATTCAAATCCGCCTTGGACCGTGGTTTTGTCGAGCAGGTCGCCAGCTGTGGCACCTAGCGGACGGTTGAGGACGAACGCCGCGCCAAACACCAGAGCGCCACCGCCAAAACCAAGGCCGTTGCTGTCCGCCATCCAGTTTCCGAGCGCAGTCCCAGGGTTTGCGAGAACAGGATTGTAATCCAGTAGAAAGTTTCAGTGCGGGGCATCGTCAAGCAATTCACCGAGACGCAGCCTTCAGTTTATCGCCACACAGCCAGCGAGACAGCCTGCCCCGATGCGTATCGGGGCAGGCTGGTTGGCCGACAGCTTTGATTAGTCGGCGTTCGGGCCTTCGGCGCTGTTATGGGCGCCACCGCCAGCCTCTTTGATGCACGCGTTGCCGCCCAAAGCAGCAATCAGCCAGTTTAGGAATTAACTACAATAGACTTGGACCACTCATTGGGGGCTTGCCAGTATCAGCTGCATTGCATCGGGCAAGCGTTATGATTTGCTCTGTTGTCATTTTTGGAAACAGGCGTAACAGCCTGCGACATCTTCCATTGAGCCGCCTCATGATTCACATGACGCTGACCGAGCTGAGGTATAGAGTGCGCCGAGTGGGGAACATCGGCGAGTGCTGGGGCAGCTAACCCGGCCAGGATCGCCAAAGCGCCAAGCGTGCGGGCAGGATATGAAAACTTCATCGTCATTCTCCATAGATCGTTCAATCGCAGCGCCGGCCTCGCCGGACGCCTTGCAATCGTTTTGCCGGAGAAGACTTAGATGAAACTTAGGTTCCCGGCATTGGCATGATCACCCGCGCGAGAACGCCACTTGCACCATCCGTGCGGTTGCGAACCTCAAGACCGAAGCCGTGGCGTTCGGCAATCCGGCGTGCGATGGCCAGACCCAAACCAGTCCCTTCTGCCCCCCCTGGGGCGGCGCGAAAGAAGCGTTCAAAAATATGCGCTTCGGTGCCTGCGGGAAGACCAAGACCGGTGTCCAGCACCTCGGCGGAAAACCCGCCATTTGTCCTCCGCAGGGAAATATCGACCTTGCCGCCTTTGGGTGTGTAGGTCAGCGCATTTTCGATGAGATTGGCGAATAGGGTGCGGACTTCATCTTCGGCGCCGTTGATCGCGGCCGCCGGGGTAATTTCCGCGCCCATATCGATGCCCTTGCGGGTGGCAAGCGCCGCCTGGTCCGCCACGCAGTCAAGCAATAATGCGGCAACATCGAACTGGATACGGGACGGAGATTGTAGTTCGTCGAGCCGGGCGAGACGCAGGAGCTGATCAACCAGCTGTGCCGCCCGGCGTGCAACCGCCGCCAGCGCGTCCAGCCGCGGGCGTGCCGGCGGCACCTCGGTGGTGAGGTTGCCGATCTCGATTTGCATCGCGGCGATTGGCGTGCGCAGCGTGTGGGCGGCGTCGGCAAGGAACCGCTTCTGCGCCGCAAGTGCATTATGCAGCCTCAAAATCAGACCGTTCATGCCAGTTACCAGCGGTGCCAGTTCGGCTGGCACGTCCGTAAGCGGCAATGGTTCCGTGGCCATGATGCTGCGCGTGGCGAGTTCGCCGACTAGAATATCGAGCCGCCGTAATGTCCGGTGCAGGACGAGGCCGACCACCAGCCACGAAAGCGGAATAAGCAACAATACCGGCAGAGCCACGCTCATTGCGTCGTTGCTTGCAACCTCGTTACGTACGGTGACGCGTTGGGCCACCTCCACCGTCCGGGCCGCACCGTGCAGCGAATAAACCCGCCAAGCCTTGCCATCGATTCTGAGGACGGTAAAGCCGTCGCTGGGGAGCAGCGGAACAGCAGCGTCTGGGAGGGACTGATGCACGATATGGCCACCCGCGTCCCAGATGGTCACAGCAAAGCGATCTTCGGAGTCCTGATCTGGTGCAGAAGGGGCGTTGGCTACGGCCAGCCCTGGCCCCGCGTTCAGGGCGATCTGGCGAAGCTGCCTATCAAGAAAATCGGCCGTCTCGCTCTTGCTGTATAGATACGCCACGCTGGCGGCGATCAGCCCGGCCGCCGCGAGCAGCAGGGTGACCCAGACCAAAGTCGTCCGGCGCAAGGAAGGACGGCGGCTCATTTTGGCACCATCCACCCGGCACCGCGAATGTTGAGAATGGTTCCCTTGCCGAACTTGCGGCGGACGGAATGGATCAGCACCTCCACCGCGTTACTCTCCACCTCCTCGCCCCACCCATACAGGCGCTCTTCGATCTGCGCGCGAGAGAGGATATGCCCAGGCCGCTCCATTAGTGCCTGCATCAGCCCGTATTCCCGCGCGGGCAGAAGTTCCGTACGTCCGCCATGGGAAAATTCATGCGTGCCGGTATCAAGAGCCGCCTCTCTCGTTTCCAATCGTGATGTCGCCCTGCCGGCGCGGCGGCGCATCAGTGCGCGCATGCGCGCCAGCAGCTCGGGCACCTCGAACGGCTTCACCAAATAATCATCGGCACCGAGGTCCAGCCCGGCAACCCGGTCCTCAAGCGCATCGCGGGCGGTGATCACGAGCACTGGCGTCTCCACACCCTGCCGCCGCGCCGCTTTCAGCACGGCCAAGCCATCCATGCCGGGCAGGCCAAGATCCAGCAGCGCGATGGCATAGGCGGTGCCGCGCAGCGCCTCCTGGGCGGTGAGGCCGTCACGAACCCAATCCACCGTCATACCGGCGGATTTCAGCGCGGCGACCAGGCCGTTACCGATTAAGGCGTCATCTTCGATCAGCAGCACACGCATGCGCCGAGCTTGTGCCAAGGCGGCAGGCTGGGCAAGGGCTGTAATTTGGGGGCATAACGGGGTTGTGATGCTGGAAAATGCTTCTGTTCTCCCCTCGAATCTTTCGCAGGGCTTGTCCAGCGCCGAGGCGCGCCGGCTGCTGGCGGAACATGGCCCGAATGAAGTTGCCGAACGCAGGCGCAACCCGCTGGTGGCCTTGCTGGGCCATTTCTGGGCGCCGGTGCCATGGATGCTGGAGGCAGCGGTCCTGCTCCAGGCTCTCACCGGCGCGTATCTCGGAGCCGCTGTCATCGCCGGGCTCCTGCTGTTCAACGCGGCACTCTCCTTTGTGCAGGAGGCACGAGCCGATACCGCGCTGGCCGCACTCAAATCGCGCCTGGCGCTCACGGCATCGGTCCGCCGTGATGGCGGTTGGCTCGTGCTTCCGGCGCGTGAGATCGTGCCGGGCGACCTCGTGAAACTATCCCTTGGCGCCATAGTACCCGCGGATGTGCGGCTCGCCGGCGGCAATGTGTTGCTCGATCAGTCGATGATCACCGGCGAATCGCTGCCCATTGAAGCCAGTGCCGGTGCGGCAAGCTATGCGGGCGCCATGGTCCGCCGGGGTGAGGCGGAGGCGCTTGTGGTGGCAACGGGTGCCCGCACTTATTCTGGCCGCGCCGCCGAATTGGTGCGCATTGCCCATGGACCCAGCGCCGAACAAACCGCGATTCTGCGCGTGGTGCGGAACCTTGCCGTGTTCAACGGCTTCGTGCTGCTGATGATGATCGGCTATGCGCGCGCGCACGAGATGCCGGTAACCCACCTCATTTCTTTGACCCTGACCGTCATTCTGGCCTCTGTGCCGGTCGCGCTGCCCGCCACCTTCACCCTTGCCACCGCGCTCGGGGCGCAGCGCCTGGTCCGGCGCGGCGTGCTGCCCACGCGCCTCTCCGCTGTGCACGAGGCCGCGGCCATGGACGTGCTCTGCGCCGACAAGACCGGCACCTTGACCCAGAACCAGCTCCGCGTCAGCGCCGTACGCACCTTCGACGATTTCAGCCCGGCCGATATCCTGGCTCTGGCCGCCGCGGCCAGCAGCGAAGCTGGCAAGGATGCTGTGGATTCAGCGATTCGGCAGGAAGCCGCCGCAAGCGGAGCTGTGTTGCCGCCTGTACGCCGCTTCGCCCCTTTCGATCCTGCCCGAAAAGCCTCTGAAGCGGTGATATGGCGCGAGGGTGCGGACTTGGTTGTGCTAAAAGGCGCCTATGCGGCGATAGCAGCCATGGCGGTGCCGCTTCCAAAGGCGGCAGCCCAGGCCGAGGAGCTTGCAGCCCAGGGCAATCGTGTGCTGGCCGTTGCCTGTGGGCCAGCCAACGCCCTGCGCCTCGCGGGGCTGGTGGCGTTGAGCGACAGCCCGCGCGAGGATGCCGCGCCACTAATTGCCGAGCTGGCCCAGCTCGGCGTTGCCACGGTGATGGTAACGGGCGATGCCGCCACTACTGCAGGAGCCATCGCGCACGCTGTCGGCATTGGCGGCGCTGTTTGCCCGGCGGGCAGCATTCCCGCGCAAGTGGCGCCGGGCGATTACGCGGTGTTTGCCGGAGTATTCCCCGAGGACAAATACCGCCTCGTCAAAGCCTTTCAAAAAGGCGGTCACACGGTTGGCATGTGCGGTGACGGCGCGAACGATGCCCCCGCGCTGCGGCAGGCACAAATTGGCATCGCCGTGTCCTCGGCCACGGATGTGGCGAAAACAGCGGCGGGGCTGGTGCTGACCGAGCCGGGCCTCGGCGGGATCGTGACCGCGATAAAGGAAGGTCGGGCTACGTTTCACCGCATCCTGACCTATACGATGAACGCGCTGCTACGGAAGGTTGAGTTGGTGCTGTTCCTTGCCGCCGGCCTACTGATGACCGGCCACGCCGTGCTGACGCCCATGTTGATGGTGCTGCTGCTTGTGGTGAACGATTTTCTGACCATGTCGCTCACGACCGACCGCGCCCATCCATCCGCGCGTCCAGAACTCTGGCGGATCGGTCCGGTCAGCGCGGCGGCAGTGCTGCTTGGGCTGGTCAAGCTGGTATTCCTCATCGGTGTGCTGGCCTTCGGGCATCTTGTGCTGAAGCTGCAGATCGGACCGCTTCGCACGCTTGCCTTCTTCACCATGGTGATCGACGCCCAAATCACCGTCTATACGGTGCGCGAACGCCGGCGGATGTGGTCATCCATGCCGGGCGGCTGGGTGCTGGCCTCCAGCGCATTGGATATTGGCATTGGTGCCCTTGTCGCGCTGACAGGCTGGCTGACACCGCCGCTAAACGCCCTGCTTCTCACGGAAATCGCCGGGGCAGCGGCGCTGTTCGCCATTCTGTTCGATGCAGTGAAAACCCCTCTTTTCAAATGGCTGGAAATCGCATGAGCATTGCGCTTTCCTGGCCCAACACAACACAGATCAATCACGGAATCCTAAAACAGCCTCTGAACGACATCATCTGATACAGAACGGAGAAACGCCCATGACTTATCATTTTTCGGCCACCATACGGTTGCCCTTTGAAGAGGCCGTGGAACAAACCAAAGCTGTTTTGAAGCAACATGGCTTCGGCGTGCTCACAGCCATCGACGTGCAGGGGAC
>JAKBCH010000014.1 GCA_021808055.1 Pseudomonadota bacterium
ATGAAGGCCAAGCAGATGCGCAAGGCGCTGGAGGATCTGGCGGAAGAAGGCGTGACCCAGGTGTTCCGCCCGATGACCGGGGCGGACTGGATCGTCGGCGTCGTCGGCATGCTGCAGCTGGACGTGCTCTCAAGCCGCATTGAGCAGGAATATAACGTGCCGATCGGCTTCGACCCGGCACCGTTTGACACAGCCCGCTGGATTTTTTCGCAGGACAGCGCCCGGCTGAAATTCTTCATCGAGGTGAATAAGAGTGCGATGAGCGAGGACCGCGACGGCGCGCCGGTTTATCTCGTCCGTAATGGCTGGGAGCTGAACCGGATGAAGGAGAATTTCCCCGAACTCACCTTCTCGGCCACGCGTGAACGTCAGTAATTGAACTGATAGCTTAAGCCCACGCTGTTGCTGTTTTGGCCGGTGCTGTCCGTGCCGGTGGAGGTTTGCAGCTTAAGGCCCTTATAGAGGTTGATCTCCACATTGGCTGAGGTGCCTTGGCCGCTGGCGGCCTGGCTGGCGCCCACATAAACGCCTGGGGCAACATAGCGCCCTGCCTGCACAGATGGCGCGCCGCTGGCGGAGCTGCCGAGGGAAAGCTGGTCCAGCCCCAGGGCGTTACGAACAGAATCCAGCGGGTTGGCGCCGCCGCCAATGCCGGAAAGCTGCGCCAGTGCCGCCGCCAGAGATGCTGCCTGGAAAGGCGACAAATTCGCCGTGCTTTGCGAGAACAAAAGCTGGGAGAGAACCTCATCTGACGGCAAGGGCGGGGAGCTGGTGAGGCTGATCTGCGGTTTGGCCGCCGTGCCGCCAACAATTAAACTGGCGGTGCCGTTATTGCTGGTGGTGGTTGTCGCCTCCAAATCCAGCGCCGGAATAAAGCCGCCGCCATTGAAGTCGATTTTGCCCGAAGTGAATTGCAGCGTTTTGCCGGCCAGCGAGAAATAGCCGCGGATGAGGGTAAAGCCGCCGGTGGGTTGTGGATTTTCAGTGGTGCCGCCGATGCCGATATGCCCGCCGAGCTCCGCGAATAGCCCATCGCCACGGATGAAGATTTGGTTCTTGGCGTGCACGTCCAACGCCAGTTGGATGGGCGGCAAGGGCGGGGGCGCGCTTTTGGGCGCGGCTGGTGGCGCGCTCGCGTTATGGATCGGCAGATTGGCAACCGAGGGCGGCAGCGATTTCGGGATGTTGATGTTTGCTTTCAGGATATCGACCCGCCCGGCCAAGGTGGATGTGCCTTTAAGGTCGCCTTGCATCGTAAGTGCCGCGTTGAGTGTTTCGGTTATCAGGTCGGAGGCGATGGGAGTGGCGTGATCTGCGTTCAGGGCAAAATCTACTGGCATGGCGGGTGCGCCGAGATTAATGCTGCCATGGCCGGAGATGTTGCCCTGGCCTGCCTTGGCCGAGAGGCTTTGCAAGGTGATGAGCTTGTTCGTCGCCGCCACATTAGCGTTGATGGCGGTGAGATTAAGGCCCGAGGCGATGTTCTGTACCGAACCGCCAGAAAGTTTCAACGTGCCGTTGGCGGTCGGGGTTTTGGGAGTGCCGCCCAAGCGCATATTGGTGGTGATAATACCGCGCACGAGATTGCCATTGGCGGCCAGAACGGGGTCCAGCAATTTCAAATCCAGCCGCCCGGCAAGGGCGAGGTTCATCTGGCCGGTGGCGGCCATGGGCGCGGTGCCGTTCACGGTGAAATTCACATCCTGCCCGGCGTTCAGGCCAAGATTGATATTCGCCGCGCGGCCTTTCAGGCTTGCCTTGGCGTTGATGTCGGCGGGAGGCAGGGAAGCAGCGGGGCCTGATTCGTCACGCAGCTTCTGGGCAATAATGGTGATCTGCCCGGTCGGCGCTTTGGGCGTGCCGGCAAGCTGCATATTGGTGGTCACAAGCCCGCTTAATTTGGTGTTCATCTTGGTCAGCAGCGGGTTGAGCAGGCCCAAGTTCAGCCGCCCGGTTATGGCCAGTTTCATGGCGCCTGCCATGGAAAGCGGAGCCAGGCCACGGGCGGTTATGTTCGCATCCTGCCCGGCGCTGGCGGCGAGATTTATGTTCGCATTTCTGCCCTCAAGGTCCGCCGTGCCGGAGAGCTTGGCCGCGGGAATGCCGATGGTGGATTTGTCGACATAACGCAGTCCGCTGGCGTTGAGGGTAACCCGCCCGGCGGGGGCTTTCGGCGTGCCGGTGAGGTTGGCGGTGAGATTTACGATACCCGCCGCGTTCAGCTTGGGCGAGAATAGCTTGGCCAGGCCCAGGTCCAGGTTTTGCACAGAGGCTTTGGCGTTTAGAGTGGGGGAGAGCGTGCCATCCAGCGCGACGCTGGCCTTGCCGATGGTGAGGTTGAGGTGGTGCACGGCCATATCGGGCTGGGTTTCAATACCCGTGGGGCCGCGCAAGCTGGCGGCGAGGCCGTGCCAGTCTGCGTTCAATTTGGTGATGTTGGCGGATTTGGCCTGGGCATTCAGCACACCGGTCAGGCTAAGCCGGGCGGGGTAGGACATCAGCCGGGCGATGGTGGCATCCGCCTGAATGGCCAAGGCGGTGAGTTGGCCCTGGGCGGATACGGTGCCGTTAATGGCGCCGACCGACGGTGTGGCGATTACATTCTTTGCGATAACGTTCAGGCTAAGGTTTTGGTTGTCCTGATAGGCGAAATCTGCATCCGCCGCGCCGTGCATGTGACCGCCGGTGAACATATCGAAATCAGACAGTGCGCCCAAGGAGATATGCGCCGTGCCGGTGGGCAGTTTGGCCCCGGCGGCGAGCGCAAGGTTCGCCTGGGCGGTGAGGGATTTCCACTTTGCCTGGGCGAGTTTCACGCTGGTGTCACCCTGGGCATTGCGGGCGAAGGCTGCATTCAGCGCCAGGGGTGCCCCCGCCAACATGCCGGTGCCGGTAAGCGTGCCTTCAGGGGTTTTTGGCAGATGTGTGGCGTGCAGGGTAATCTGGAATGGTCCTGTGGGAAGTTTTGGCACGGAAAGCTGGCCGGTGATATTCGCATCCGCCGTGAAGTGCTTCGGATTGCCGGTGACATGGCTTTGCATCTGTACCGCACCCATAAGCTGGGGCTTGAGGGCGGCGATGCTGTCCAGCTTCGCATCCGTGGTCAGGTCCAGTTGGTTCTGGTCCAGTACGCCATGGCCATTCAGGGCAAATTGCGGGCCTTTCAGCGCCAATTGGCCGATGGTGATTTTCTTGCCCTGCAGGCTGGCGAGCAAGGAAAGTTCCGTGCGCCCGGCCAGCAGTTTGTTCAGGCCAGCGGGGGCCTGGGTGAGTGCCACATGGCCTTGCAGGGAAAGGGTTGCGCCATCTTTGGCGGCGGTCTGCACCACCACCAGATGCAGCTGCGTCTCGCCGTTCAGCGTCTGCTTGGCCAGCGTGCCGACGGGCGCAAGTTCCGGGATCGTTAAAACGGCGTCCGCGAAGGGATTGCTGGGGTCGAGCCCCAGCGTGCCGACAATTTCCAGCCGGGCATTGCCCAGCGCCAAGGTGCCATCAAGTGCTGCATGGCCGCGCGGGCCTTTCAGGGTGATGTCCATGCTCAAAGGCTGCCGCACTTGCGGCCCGGCGAAATGGCCGAGCAGCCCGTTGGGCGGTTCCTGCACATGCAGCCCCAATGCCACGCTTTGTGGATTCAAAGCGGCGTTGAGCATATAGGCGGCATTGCCGCTGGGCGTGGTGGCGTTCAGCGCGATTTCACCGTGCTGGATATCGCGCAGATGCGTGCGGCCGGTAACATGCAGGGCGATATTCTCGCCCGCGAGCGAGGGGGCGATGTGTAGTGTGCCGATTGCCAGCTTGTCCACATTCACGCGGATATTGGGCAGGCTGGAATTGCCGCTGCTCTTGGTTTTGCTGGGCGGATAGGCGGGGCTGCGCGCCATGCTGATGCTGGCGGCGGTGAGCGCCTGGACTGAGAGATTGCCGTGCAGCAGCGCCAAGGGTGACCATTTCAGTTCCAGCCTTTGCCCGCTCAGCCACGTGCCTTTTGCATCCACAAGCTGGAGGCTGGGGATTTTGATATCCGCCGGGAAATGCCCGCCAAGGGCGCTGATATGAACGTAGGATTTGCCGAATTTGTTGATCTTGGCGGCGGCAAAGTTCCGACCGCTCTGGCTGTTCAGCGCCACAACCACACCCGCCACCGCCAGCACAAGAAGCAACACCAGCGCCAGAAGCCCGAGCAGGATGCGTTTAAGCCAGCGCATGGGCTAAAACGCCTCCCCAAGCCCGAGATAGAGCGCGAAGCCGCCGCTGCCGGGCGTGCGCTTCAGGGGCAAGGCGATATCCGCCCGGATGGGGCCGATGGAGGTATAATACCGCGCGCCAAGCCCGTATCCCACGCTTACCTTGCCTTGAAAGGGGGCGGAACCGGCATTGACCTGCCCGGCATCGATAAACGGCACGATGCCGATGGTTTTTGTAATATGCTGGCGGAATTCGAACTCAATGGCATCCATGGCCAGCCCGCCTTCTGGTTTATCATCTGCGAAAAGCGGGCCGATGGTCTGGTACGCATAGCCCCGCACAGTGCCGGAGCCGCCTGCGTAAAATCGCTGGTCTGGTGGCACGCCAAACTGTGTGGCACCCTGGATGCTGCCCACCACCCCATGCACCGCGATGACGCCCCAGGCATTGCGCTCGACGGGGAAATAGACTGAGCCAGTGCCAAGCAGAATGGCAAACGGGCGGCGCCTGGTGCCCACCACCGGGAAAGTGGGGGTTATTGTAAGCGCCAGGCTGTGGCCGCGCGTGGGTTCCAGCAGGCTGTTGGTGGTGTTCCAGGTGAAATTGATGGGGAATTGCAGCAGCACATAAGTGCGGATGACGCCTTCCTGTTTCACGCGCTCGCTGATGAAGCTGGGGCCGTAGGTGATGCTGGTGGTTTTGGTGATGGGGCGGGCGAGCGACGCCCCGAGAATGATGCCCGTGCGGTCATAGGCGATAAGGGATTGTTTCAGACCTTCAGCGGAAAGAGAGAGCGTTTCCCCGCGCGCATAATAATCTGGCTTGGTGAATACGCCCTTCATATCGTAACCCGGAGCGGTGGTGCCGGTGCCGCCCAGCCCATTCGCGGCTACCGAGAGTGTCAGCGTTTCCGCCCGGCGGAAAACATTCCGGTCCTCCCAGCTTGTGCCAATGGTAAAGCCGGTATCCGTGGCATAAGCGCCGGAGAGCGAAACGGCGTGGCGCTTTTGTTCAACCACGTGGAACACGACCGGCACCTGGCCGTTGGTGGCGGAACCGGCGGGGACAGGGGTGACGGAAGAAAACACGCCCAGCCCGAGCAGGGAATCTCGTGCATCGTGCAACGAGGTGTCTGAATAACGCTGGCCGGGGCGCAAGCCGATGTGGCGGCGCAGGAAATCAGGGTTCGTGCGGGTTAGCCCGGCGAAGCTGATGGGGCCGATGTCAACGCGCGCGCCGGGGGTTACGGTGTAGGTTACATCCAATTGATGGCTGGCTATGTTGGCCGCGGCATAAGGCGGTGTTACGGTTGCAAAGCCATAGCCCGCATTGCGCAAATCCGTGGTGAGTTTGGCGCTGGCGGCCAGAATAGGTGCCGCAATGGCAGTTTGCCCGGGGCGGATGCCCGGGCGCGGTTTAAAGCCCGGTGGCAGGCCGTTGATATTCACCTGGCCGAGCGTGAAGAGCGGGCCTTTCTGGGTTTTTACCTGCACATCGGCCTGGGTGGTGCTTGGCAGCTGGTTGAGGTGATCCAGCAGCGCCGGGTCGTCCAGCGCCATGCCGTCTATGGTGATGGCGGTCTTGCCGTCGTCATAGCCCAGCGAATGCAGCACGGTGGTGAATTGTGTCTCATCCGCCCTGGCCCGGCCGATAAGCGCGAAGGGTGCGGGTGGCAGCTTGGTGCGCAGGGAGGCAAGCGCAGAGGTTTGTTTCATCAGCCCGTCCAGCCCGCCATTGCCGGAAGGTTGGAAGGTGACGGCATATTTCACCGGGTCCGCGCTTTGCGCGGCGGTGCCACCAAGGGCGAAGCAAAGGCACAGAAGAGATTTTATCCACCGGCGCATAAACCTGATGTGGCAGGGTTTAGGGCGAGTTTCTACCCTACCCAAACTTAACCACCCGTAAGGTTGTTAATGTTTTACCTGTAACGCCAGCAGAAAATGACATGTGAAGGTAGAAGATGCAGTGGACAACATAGTTCGAACAGGATGCAAGTCTGAGTTTGCCGATACCGTTATCTTGCATAGATTTTTTCATCAAAACCGAGATGTGTCGTGAAGGGGCAGAATTATTTTCTGGCGCGGCAACCGATTCTGGATGAACGCCAGACGCTCATCGCCTATGAGCTGCTGTTTCGTAATAGTTCTGAAAATCGCGCGGTCATTACCGATGATATGTCCGCCAGCATGGCGGTGATCCAACACGCGTTTCTTGACCTTGGCGTGGATGTGGCGCTGAACGGCAAGCCCGCCTTCATCAACATCTCTGAGGATTTGCTTTTGAGCGACCTGCTGGAGATTCTGCCGGCCGATAAAGTGGTGTTGGAACTGTTGGAAACAGTGCCACGAACCGAGGCTGTGGTTAACCGCTGTATCGCCCTGCGCGAAAAAGGTTTCCGCTTTGCGATTGACGATGTGATAGAAGATGATGAGGCGCTGCACAAAATTCTACCGGTGGTGGATATTGTGAAAGTGGATATGCTTGACGTGAACTTAGCCAATCTGGATGCCATTGCGCAGCGCGTGCGTGCCCAGAACAAAATATTGCTGGCAGAAAAAATAGATTCCTTGGATCAATATGAAGCCTTGCTGGCGGCTGGGTTCACGTTGTTCCAGGGGTATTATTTCGCGCGGCCAAAAATGGTGCAGGGGCGCAGCCTCTCGCCTTCCGCCATGCAATTGCTGAAATTGCTGAAATTGGTCATCTCCGATGCCGAGATTGAGCAGATTGAGGATGAGATTAAAAAAGCTCCGGAATTCATGGTTCGGATGATGCGGCTTGCGAATTCCTCGTCCTATTTCAAGCTGGAGAAGCTCAAAACACCACGGCAGGCGATTCTGTTGCTGGGGCGTTTGCAGCTCAGCCGCCTGGTGCAGATCATGCTTTTCATGCGCGACGATTCTGAAACGCGTGGTACCGATCCGCTGACGCAAACAGCGATCGTGCGCGGCCGCATGATCGAGGAGTTGCTAGAATATAGCAAGCAAACAGCTTTGAAACCTTACGGTTTCATGCTGGGCATGTTTAGCCTTTCAGCGGTTTTGTTTGGAGTACAACTGGAAGATATTATAAAAATTCTGGATCTGGACGACATTATGGCCGCCGCCCTGCTCCGCCGGGAAGGTAAATTAGGTGAATTGCTGGCCTTGGTGGAAGCCATTGAGCACGCAGACAATCCAGAGGGCATGGCGGCGGTTTACGCGACGCTTGAAAGCTTAAACATCTGCGATACGACGGCGTTCAACCGGATGCAGGTGGACGCGTTGCGCTGGGCCAGCCAGATGTAATGCGGTTAGAGTGCGATGACTTCAGGTTCGCTTGCTTTGCGCGCGAGCCTGAAGTCTGAATCGCCCTCTATTCTTTGTTTTAGAGGCGGATTCAGGTTTTAGCGCGGTTCACTTCGTGATCCGCTCTAAAACCATCCGGCTCTAGCGCCCGTTGCGTACAGGCGTTACGGCTTCCGGTGCCGGGAAGCCCAGATAATTCAGCCCGTCCAGCATATGTTTTGGCAGCGGCGCTTCCACGGTCAGGCTGCCGCCTTCAGGGTGGGGGAAGCTGAGCCGGCGCGCGTGCAGGTGCAATTGCTGGGCGAAATGCTCGGAATAAACGCCGCCATACACTTCATCGCCCAGAATCGGCGTGCCCAGCGCCAGGCAATGTGCGCGGAGCTGGTGCATACGCCCGGTTTGCGGTCGCAGCTCCGCCAGACAGAATTTACGCCCGGCTTTGTCTAAAATCCGGTAATCGGTGACGGCGCTCTGCGCCTCTTTATCTTTGCGGTTGGAGGGTTCGGCGCGGGAGGTTGAACCAAGGTCCAGGCGTTTCAGGGGCAGGTCGATCCGGCCTTCCAGCGTATCCGGCAGCCCGGCCAGTAGCGCCCAGTAGGTTTTTTCAACATCGCGGCCGCGAAAGGCGGCGGAGAGCTTGCTCGCCACCCTGCCGGAGCGGGCGATGACCAGCAGGCCCGAGGTGTCGCGGTCCAGCCGGTGCACCAGCTTCGGGCGCTCGGGGTGCTCGCCCCGCAGGGCATCCAACATGCCATCCACATGCACGGCGATGCCGGAGCCGCCCTGCACTGGCAGCCCGGCAGGCTTGTTCAGCACAATCACCGAAGCATCGCTGTAGAGCACCATGCGTTCCAGCTCTTTGGTGCGGGCCTCGTCCATCTTCACCACGTGGCGCTGCTTAGGCATTTCAGCCGGCGGGGCGATTTCGGGTACGTTCAATAGATCACCCAGGTTAAGGCGGGCATTGGCCTCGGTGCGGCTGCCGTTAAGGCGGATTTTGCCGGTGCGCAGCAATTTTTGCAAAACGCCCTGGGTGAGGCCGGGCACTTCGCGGCGCAGATAACGGTCCAGCCGCATCTCGGCCCCGGCTTCGGTCACTTGGTATTCGGTCATTGCTTCTCTTCGCGCAATTTTGCCCAATAAGCGAGGCGCTTGACGATTTCCCTCTCGAAACCGCGTTCCACCGGGCGGTAGAAATCCGGCCGCCCCATACCTTCGGGGAAATAGTTGTCGCCGGAGAACCCCTCATCGGTATCGTGGTCGTACTGATAGTTCTCGCCGTAACCGAGATTTTTCATCAGCTTGGTAGGGGCATTGAGGATGTTCATGGGCGGCATCAGGCTGCCGGTTTCCTTCGCGGCGCGGTTGGCGGCCCCTATGGCCTTGTAAACCGCATTGGATTTAGGCGCGGTGGCCAGATACACCACGGCCTGGGCAATGCAGACCTCCCCTTCCGGCGAGCCCAGGCGTTCATAAGCTTCCCACGCCGCCAGGGTTTGGGGCAGGGCCTGGGGGTCGGCCAGGCCGATATCCTCCGAGGCGAAGCGCGTAATCCGGCGGGCGATGTAACGCGGGTCTTCCCCGCCCGCGAACATGCGCGCCAGCCAGTATAAGGCGGCATCCGCATCTGAGCCGCGCATGGATTTATGCAGGGCGGAGATGAGGTTGTAATGCTCCTCGCGGTCCCGGTCGTATAAGGCGGCGCGGCGGGAGAGAATTTGGCCAAGCCCGGTTTCGTCCAGAATTGGCTCAGGCGGCAGGGCGAATAACTGCTCGGCCATGTTGAGCAGGGCCCGGCCATCGCCGTCAGCCATGGCGCGCAGGCTGGCGCGCGCGCCGCTGGTTAACGGCAGTTTTTCACCGGTTTCAGCCTCCGCGCGGGTAATGAGCTGCTCCATTGCGCCATCTCCCAAACGCCGCAGCACGAAAACCTGGGCGCGGGAAAGCAAGGCCCCGTTCAGCGCGAAACTCGGGTTTTCGGTGGTGGCGCCGATGAGCGTGATGGTGCCCGCCTCCACTACCGGTAAAAACGCATCCTGCTGGGCGCGGTTGAAACGGTGGATTTCATCTACGAACAGCAACGTGGCTTTGCCGGCGCGGTGCAGGCGGGTGGCGTCCTCAAACACTTTCTTCAAATCCGCCACGCCGGAGAATACCGCCGAAATTTGCCGGAATTGCAGGTTGGCGGCATCCGCCAGCAGGCGCGCGATGGTGGTTTTGCCAACACCCGGCGGGCCCCACAGGATGATGCTGGCGAGAGAGCCGCGTTTGAGCATGCCCGTCAGGCTGCCCTCAGGCCCCAGCAGATGCTCCTGGCCCACCACCTCGGCCAGAATTTTCGGCCGTAATATTTCCGCGAGCGGCCTTGCTCCGGCATTCCGGGTATCGGGCTGCGGCTCGGCCGGGCCGAACAGATCATCTTCCTGCATGGTGGATATTTAAGCACAAGCCAATGCGGCTGCCATGTGCGAATGCGGTTTATGATTGAACAGCCCCGCGCTCTGCCCTACATTCAATAGATGGCAACAGAAAATGGCCCCATACTCGACATGACGCCCGATGGGCACTTCGTTGAGCAGCATAAACCTTCCCTCACGCAAATCCTTTTGCGATTGGCAGTGTTTGGCATGGCGCTATGCGTGGGCGCGGCCCTGCTATGGACCGCGTTTATCATGATCCCGATCCTGCTCGTGCTGGGTTTTGTGGGGTATTTGTTCGCGCGTACCCAGCGGGGCAACTGGCGGGTGTTTTAGGTCAAGACTGGCTCCAGATCCACGCCCACGTTCAGCGTATGACGGCCGCCGCCGAGAATAACGCCGCGCAGGGGCGAAACATCTGAAAAGTCACGGCCCCAGGCGAGGGTGACGTGTTCGTCGCACACCAGCAGGTTGTTGGTGGGATCAAAATCCACCCAGCCGATGTCGGGGCCCGCCCAGGCACCCACCCAGGCATGGCTTTGGTCCGTACCGCGCCGCCTGGTTTGCCCCGGCGGTGGGGAGGTGCAGAGATAGCCCGATACATACCGCCCCGGCAGGCCGAGCGCGCGGAGGCAGGCCAGCATGAAATGCGCATAATCCTGGCAAACTCCGGCGCGCGTATATAAAATTTGCATGGCCGTGGTGGCGTTGTTGCTCACACCGGGCTTGTAGGACATCTCATTGAAGATGCGCTGGTTGAGCTCCAGCAATCCCTCCAAAATCCGGCGGCCTGGCAGAAAACTCACCGCCGCGTAATCGGCTATCTCCCCGGCCGGCATGGCGAGTTTGCTCGGCAGGCAAAATTCCGCCACCTCAAGCTGTTGTCGTCCCCAGGCGGCAATGGCCTCCCATCTTGGGGTTTCCGGCGCGGGGGGAGGGGCTGGCAGGTTAACCTCCGCCGTGGCGCTCAGATTTACACTGAATTGCTTATGCGCCCCGGCCAGCGAAACCGTCGTGGCGCAATTGCCGAAATGGTCTATCTCGTCGCGCCGGCAATCCGGTGCCGGGGAAATCTCAAGCTGTGCCTCACGCACCCATTGCCCAGGCCGCTCACGCGGCAGCAGATGCATGAAATGGGTCCCGAGCACCACCGGTTCGGCATAGTCGTAAATCGTGCTGTGATGCAGGCGGTAAAGGGTCATATTGCGATGCAGCTTGGCGGATTATTGCGCCGCTTCCAAGATCTCGCCTTCTTCCAACGTGTGCGCCTCCGGCAAAAGCGTGAAGAAGCGGCGCTGCACACGGTCTGAGAGTTGCCGCAGCTTGGCCGCGGCATTGCTGAGGGTTGCGCTTAGAGCGGTGGCATCACCGGCAAGGTTGATTATGTCGTGCTGCAACTGCTTTGCGGTTTCGGAATCATCATCAGCACCCAGCCGCTCCAGGCAGGCGCGCAGCGCATTGCATTGAAAGGCAAGCGCACGCGGGTTGGAAAGTTCCGCCAGTAACATGGCCAGCACCGGGCCGGGGGCCAGAATACCCGCATGACGGAGTTCATAGCTGAGCACTGAATCCGCGATCTCGATTCCCAGCGCCATGCCCGGCTCCAGCCGCCCCACCGGGCCGTTCAGCAAAATGGCGAAGGTTTCCGCCAGGGTTTCGCCACGCTCCAGCCGCCGCCCCATTTCAAGGAACAGCCAGCCGCCATCGCGTGACATGTTCTCCGCCGCGATGCCCGCAAAGGTGGCGGCAAAGCTGAGCATGGCCGGTAACGCCGCGTCCTCGTTTGGCAGTGCCTCGCGGGCCTGTTGCAGGGCAAAGCGCACAGTGGCGAGCATGGAAGGAGAGAGCCGTTCGGAGGAGGCATCCACAAGGCGCGCCACCTCTTGCAACAGCTTATCGACAGGCCGCCGCTGCGCCAGGGTTTGCCGGAGCAACCGCCCGGAGATGGCGAAGCCCGCGACATCCGGCGGCAGCAGTCCGGCCTGGCCAAGGCAGCGGGAAATAAGGGTACGCTCGGCCATGTCGCGCGGCAGAGAGGTGCCGGATTCAAGCCGGGGCAAAGCCAGTATGAGCAGCCGTGCCGCAGCCTCCAGCCGTTCCACCGAACGGCCCAGCCAGAACAGATTATCCGCCAGCCGCGAAGGCAGATGGGCCGCGCCTAGAAACTTTACATGTTCCGGCGGTTCGGCGGGGGGGGCGCCGGCGATCATGCTGGGTTCTTCACTGTCCAGCACCCAAAGGTCCTTAATGCCAAGGCGATTGGGCGCTCCGCCGGCGGCCACAGGCAGGCCAAGCCCGCCGGGTAGCACCTGCCACTCAGCGCCATCATGCCAGGCGAACAGGCGTAAACAGAGCGGTGCTTTGATTGTTTCCTGCTCCGGCCCAAGAAACGGGGCCAGCGAGGCGAGGTGCTCACCACCCGCATCCGCCAGGGTCAGTTTCTCGGGCTCGCCCAGCAAAGGCGTGAAGAGTTGTTGGATGTAAGGGCGCAGGGCCGCGGATTCGAGCAGCTTGCTGCCTGGTGCGTTGAGGATAGAGAGCACCCCGGCGCGGACGGCGCCGAACGCCCCTGGAATACCCGCCCCCGGCCTGCCGCCTTGCTCCAACGGGTCTAAATCCAGGCCGGAAACGCCACGCACTAGTTTTGCCACATGCAGCAAGCCGCTCAGGGTTTTCATGTGCAAGGCGCAGTTGCGGGCGGCAAGGTCGCCTGGCTCAATCAACATCACGCCAAGGGCCCGGGCCAGCAAGGCGTCGTCGAACCCATCCTCATTTTCACGGCTTTGCGCGAGGCCACCGGAGAGCACCGCGACGAGCCCGCCCTCCGCTTCGCGCTGGAGATGGTCCACCAGCATTTCCCGCGCAGGGCGGATGGAACGCAGGGCGCCGGCGCGGAAAAGCTCTGGCAGCGTGCCGGTGGCCATACGGCGCAGGGAAAGTGCATCGCCCAGCCCTGGCACCACACCGGTATGGTCGTTGAGCAGCACAAACCGCCCGTCTGGCGCGCGGATGACATCTGCCGCGTAAAGCCCCAGGCGCGGCGTGGCGAGCGGGCCGCCGGTGTGCAGGGAACGAAGAAAATGCGGCGCCGCAAACACTAAAGCGGGCGGTAATTGGCCAGACCGCATAAGGCTTTGCCCGCCATAGAGATCCTCCAGAACCAGAGAAAGCAGACTGGCGCGCTGCTTGATGCCCTCTTCCAACATTGCGAAATCGGCGGCGGTGAGCAGGGCGGGGAGGGGGTCGTAAAGTTTTGCGGCGGGCGCGCTGAGCGGTGCCGCAAGGCCCATCTGCCGGTTCAGTGCCGCAGCGCGGCGGGTTAGCTCCTCGCTCCCGATTTCACGAACAGCGCCCATAACCGGTGCCCAGGAGCGGTTGATCCGGCCCTGGCGGTCAAGGGTTTCATCGCAGGGGGTCATGAGGTGCATTTGTAAAGACGTATCAGAGTGGTTTGAAAGTGCCTACCGGCGGATGAAAGGAAGGTCATATTTCTTGCGCGCGGTGGTGGCACGCCTCGGCTCAGACCAGATTGTGGCCTGGCGCTTGCATGACAAATCGCATGGATTGCGGTGCTTTATCAGAACATCTTGCGGAGATTGACGTTTTGACGGCAGATTTATCCTGCGTCATGTTTGTATCCCCCTTTTATTTCGCGTCTGCGCCGGAGGCTGTGGTTTGAGCGAGGTATTCCACCAGTTTGGTTCCGAATATGACCCCGGCCGATTTTTTTGTGAACTGACAACGCCGCGCCAGGGGGCAGGCCCGGTGCCGCAACAATTGGTGGAACGCTTGCAGGGCATTGGCCTGGAAGCCCTGCGCGCCCGCGCCTCGGCGGCGGAAAACGACCTCATCGACCTCGGCGTAACCTTCACGGTGTATTCGGATGCCACGGCCATCGACCGTATTCTGCCGTTTGACTGTATCCCCCGCCTCTTAACGGCCCGTGAATGGGACTTGATGGAGCGCGCTTGCGTTCAGCGCGTGAAGGCGCTGAATCTTTTTCTGGGCGATATCTATGGCAAAGGCCAGGTGGTGAAGGATGGGATTATTCCCGCGGACCTGGTTTACGGCAATGCCAATTACCGCCCGGAGATGAAGGACTTCCCGGTGCCACATGGCACTTATGTGCATGTCTGTGGTATCGACATCATCCGCGATGAGTTTGGTGCGTTCAGGGTGCTGGAAGATAATGCCCGCACGCCCTCGGGTGTTTCCTACGTGATCGAGAACCGGCATCTGATGCTGCGCACTTTCCCGGACCTGATGGCTGGCATCAAGTTGCGGCCGGTTGATGATTATGGCCGCCGCTTGCGCGCCGCCATGGCCGAGATAGCCCCTGGCGGGCTAGATGATCCGCAGGTGGTGCTGCTTTCTCCCGGCATATATAATTCCGCCTATTTTGAGCATGTGTTCCTGGCACGCGAAATGGGCGTGCCGTTGGTGGTGGGCGCGGACCTGGTGGTGGAAAACGACCGCGTTTACATGCGCACCACCGCCGGTTTGCGGCCGGTGCATACGATTTATCGCCGCCTGAACGATGATTTTTTAGACCCCGAAGTGTTCCGGCCGGATTCCATGCTGGGTGTGCCGGGGCTCATCCGCGCCTGGAAGAAAGGCAATGTCGCCATTGCCAATGCGGTTGGTACAGGTGTGGCGGACGACAAGGCGGTGTACGCTTATATGCCGCGCATCATTAAATACTATCTGGGCGAGGAGCCGCTGATCCAGAATGTGGAAACCCATATCTGCCGTGAGGCGGAAGGGCTGAAATACACGCTGGATCATCTCGACAAGCTGGTGACCAAGCCGGTGGGCGAGAGCGGCGGCTATGGCATCACCATTGGGCCTCGGGCCTCGAAAGACGAGCTGGAGATTGTGCGCGAGACCATTCTGGCGAACCCGGAAAACTGGATCAGCCAGCCGATGATCGGGCTTTCCGTTGGCCCGACCCTGGTGGAAGAGGGTGTGGGTCCGCGCCATCTTGACCTGCGACCGTTTATCATTACCGGCAAGGAAAGCTGGGTTTTGCCCGGCGGGCTTTCGCGCGTGGCGATGAAACGCGGCTCCTTGATCGTGAATTCTTCCCAGGGTGGCGGCTCGAAGGACACCTGGGTGCTGGCCAGGGATTTTGGCGAAGGAGAGCCCGCATGATGCGCGATCCTGGCCTGTTGGCCCGCGATGCCGAGGGCCTGTTCTGGATGGCGCGTTACCTGGAGCGGGTGGAAAACCTGGCGCGGCTGATCGATGTGACGCAGAGTTTTGAAAGCCCAGGCTTTGAGGCCGAGGCCTGGCAGGGGCTGATCCGCATTAACGCGGATGAACAAAACTTCCGCGAACGCGGGTTCTCGTTTGAGGCCACGCATGTGAAACGCTTTTATCTGCTGGACAAAGGCAACCCCACCTCGGTGCCGGGCAGCCTGGAAGGGGCGCGGACCAATGCTCGCATCCTGCGGCCGCTGATGAGCACGGAGATGTGGCGGCAGATCAACATGTTTCACCGTTTCGTCAGCCGGATCATACCACAGGATCTTGAGGGCGATGCGCTTTCGCGCCTGTGCACAAAGATAAAAGAAGGTGTGCAGGCCCATACCGGCATCACGCAGGGCACATTCTACCGCGACCAGGGATGGTATTTTTACGAGCTGGGTCGGCTGATTGAGCGCGCCGACCAGACCACGCGTATGCTCGATATTAAATACACCGCCATTCTGCCATCGGGGCGCGAGGAAAAGCGCGTGGCGGAGTTAACCCAGTGGAACGCGATTCTGCGGGCGGCGGCGGGGTATCATGCGTTCAAGCGCCTTTCCCGCGCGCAATTTTCCCCCGAGGATGTGGTGCATTTTCTACTGCGAGACCCGGCCAGCCCGCGCGCCGCATTGCATTGCGTGCGCCGGATTGAGGCCCATCTCGACGACCTGCGCCGCCATTTTGGCCTTGCCGCCGGAGAAGACGCGACAGAGCGGGCGGAGATGCTGCGCGAGCTATTGATGGAAAAGCCACTCAGCCATATTCTCGCCACGGGGCTGCATAATTATCTGGATCTTGTGCAGATCCATTTGCAGGAGCTGGCTGGTGCCATTGGCCGCGCGTTCTTCAGGGATTGGCGGCCCGAGGAAGTTCCGGAATCAAAATGGCAAATACAAACCCAGGTGAGCGCGTGAGTATCTCAATTTCCCCAGAGGCTTCAACCAAAACAGCCAATTCCCCGGCAAATGCCTCGTGCGTGGCGGCTCTGGCCTGGACGTTGGGCGTTTTTCTGTTGGCGTTGCTGCCCAGGCTGCTTGAGCTCGGTGATCGCCCGTTTTGGCTTGATGAAGTGCTCACCTATCAGCGCGCCTCGCTGAAGCCGGCTGCTCTGATGCTGGATTCTTTCCA
This sequence comes from Pseudomonadota bacterium, assembly GCA_021808055.1. The sequence goes on from JAKBCH010000014.1 coordinate 16,265, forward strand.
GAACCACCATATGCCCAGCTTCTTCCTGATGCTTTCGCCGTTTACCCGCTTGGCGCATCCAGAATTCTGGCTGCGCCTGCCTTCGGCCGTGTTCGGCGCCATCGCGGTAATGCTGGTGTTCATGATCGCTTCGCGCGTGGCGGGGCGGTTGGCAGGTGTGCTGGCGGCATTGATTCTGGGGCTTTCGCCCACGGTGGTGGCTTTCTCGCAAGAGGCGAGGTCCTACACGCTTGTTATGATGCTGATCCTGGTGGGTTTGTATGGGGTGACGCGGCTGGCGCAGGATCTGCCCGCCGCCGGGCGGGGGTTTAAGGCGGCAAGGTCCGGTTGGCTGTGCTACATATTGGGAACCGCCGCGGCGCTGGACGTGCTGGGCGACGGGCTGCCCTGGGTGCTGGCCGCGAATCTTATTTTTGCAGCTTTGCTGCCTTTTATGCAGGAACGCCGAGGGTTTTTGCGCAATGTGCTGCTGGCCGATGCCGCCATATTTGTGCTCACCGCCCCGTTTTACGCGCTGTTGCTGCATTTCCAGACACAGACGGTTACCCACAGCCTGGGCTGGATTCCACCGCTGGATGCCGCCCGGGTATGGTATAATTTCGGTGCGGTTTATTTCATGCATGTGGCGGACTGGGTTTCCTACCGGTTCTTAAACCATCATGCGGTGCCGGGTTTGGCCTGGATCATCGATATTCTGCTGATGTTGGCGCTCTGTGCCGCCGGGTGGGGGCTGCGCCGCCGCCCGCCTGTGCTGGTTGTGCTCGGCATCGCCTTTCTGTTTCTGCCCTGCTTGTTCCTGCTCATCTCGCTGCGCCAGCCGATATTATTGCCACGCTATTTATTGTGGAGTGCGGCACCCTTCGCGATTTTGGTGGGGGTTGGCGCGGCGATGTTGCTGGAGGGGCGACATATATTGGCAACCCGCCTGGCCGTGGCGGGTGCTGCGGTAATGTTGCTCGTTAATCTGGTGCCCTATTATCATGTGGAGACCAAGCCACGCTGGGATGTGGCGGCCAGGATGCTGGCGGGCGAGGTTAACCCAGGGGACGTCGTGTACCTTTCAGATACTGGCGCGTTGCCAATTTTGCAGCTCTACATGCCGCATGATGCCCAGGCCGTTGTGTTGAGGGATGCTGATGGCGACCTTACCCATGCGGAACAGATGATTGGCGAAGGCAAGCGCGTGTGGGTGGTGTATGGCCATGCCGGGCAGAATACCAGCACGCCACAGGAATTTTTCGGCCCTGCACATGCGCTGGGCAAACCGAGCCTGGTGCAGGCAGCGGGCTCGCGCATCACCATCGTGCTCTACGACCCGGCGGTGAACTACGCGAGCTGTTCGGTGCTTGGCCAGCAGGATGGTATTTGTGGCTAGAGTGCGATGACTTCAGGTTCGCTCAGTTCAGGAGCGAGCCTGAAGTCTGAATCTCCCACTACTTTATTGTTTTAGAGCGGATCACTTCCGTGATTCGATCTAAAATCATCAGGTCCTAGAGTCACATCCGATCAAACGAGATCGTTTGATCGGATGTGGCTTGCCGAGACAAAAGGCCAGAGCGTATTTCGCGCGCCAATGTGAACAGAATAAGCTCAAGATAGCGTGCGTAAACCACGCGCTTTCTTGTTGCAGAGTTATTTCTCGACGAAGGCCTTTTCGATCACAAACTGCCCTGGTTCGGAATGGTTGCCTTCTTCAAAGCCGCGTGCCTCCAGCATGGTTTGCAGATCCGCCAGCATTTGCGGGCTGCCGCATAGCATCACGCGGTAATCCTCTTTATTGAGGGCAGGCAGGCCGAGATCGGATTCTAGTTTGCCTTGCTCCAGCAATGCCGAGATGCGGCCCGTATGCCGGAATTCCTCGCGGGTTACCGTGGGGTAGTAAAGCAGTTTTTCCTGCGCCAGTTCGGCAAAAATTTCGTCCTGTCGCAATTCCTCGACCACTTTTTCGCCATAGGCAAGCTCGGCGACATGTCGGCAGCCATGAACCAGGATGATCTTCTCATAACGCTCATAAGCGTCGGGGTCTTTGATAATGCTCACAAATGGCGCCAGCCCGGTGCCGGTGGAGAGCATCAGCAGATATTTGCCGGGTGAAAGATTGTCTTGAATAAGCGTGCCAGTTGGTTTGCCGCCGATGATGATCTCATCGCCGGGGCTGAGCTTCTGCAAATGCTGGGTGAGCGGCCCATCAGGCACCTTGATGGAGAAAAACTCCAACTGGTCCTCATAATTGGCGCTGCATAGAGAATAGGCGCGCAGCAGCGGCCGGCCGTTTACCGGCAGGCCGATCATCACGAATTGCCCATTGATGAAGCGCAGGCCAGGATTGCGCGTGGTGGTGAAGCTGAACAGCCGGTCAGTCCAGTGCCGAACGGTTTTCACCGTCTCGGTATACATCGTCGCCAAGGTTACGTGCTCCGCAAAAAATCAGGCCGTGCTTAAACGCTATGGCGGAAAATGTTAACCTCTATTTTGGTATTGCAGAGGGCTAAAAAGCAAAAATCTACTCTTGTTTTGCAGTTTTTCGGGATTTTTGGTGATGCTGGCGGTTTCAGCTAAGTGTTTGGCAGGCTAGGCCGGAGTGAATATGCATTTTGCGACGCAGCGAGCGGGTAAAACCGGGCAATTTTCAGAAACGGGCCTTGACCATGCAACCGAGCTTGCCGCGTTGCGAAACCATTTGCCAGAAGGTGGACCGCAGCATCCGCTCTTGCGCCGCCAGGAGGCCGAAAGCGCCTGGCTTGCCGCACATGGCGTGGAGCCAGGTTTGGCGCGTGCTGCCGCTGCCAGGGCCGCAGCGGTTTTTGTTATGGGTGAAGAGGATTTGCCGGGGGTTGAGAGCCCGCCCTGGCGGACGCAGATGGCGGCGGAAATTTCCCCTGGGCCGCTTTGCCTGGCCCGGCTGTTTGGGCTGAGTGCTGCAGCGGCTGAGCGGCTGCACGAGGTTTGGGGGCTGCTTGGCACCGCCGATGCGCTGATGGAGACCGGTGGCGATATTCGCCTGGCCCGAGACCCGAAAACCGCCCTGAACGGATATGGATGCAGCCACCGCCCCCGCCCCTGGGCGATTACGTTCGCCTCCTCCACCGCCTCATCCTCCTCGGCGCGGGGCTATATTGCTGCTGACAAAGCCCGGTTGGCGGTCACCGCCGCCCTGCTGCGCGGCACTCCCAGTCGCAAGGCGGTGGGTGCCTGCATTGCCGCGGCGCGGCGGGGCATCGCCAGAGGCTTTGGCTTGGTGGCGGGGGAGCAGATTATTCTTGCGGCTTCCGGCACTGACACAGAATTGCTGGCCCTGGCGCTGACCCATTTGGCGGGAACGGATAAGCCGATCCTGAACATTCTGATTGCCCCGGAGGAAACCGGGCGCGGCGTGCCGATGGCAGCAAGCGGGCTGCATTTCGCCGTGGATACCGCTTTGGGGCATGACGTGACCTGCGAGGCACCGATTGCGGGCTTCCGGCCGGATACAGCACTTGCCAGTATTGCTTTGCGCGATGCGGCCGGTGCCTTGCGTGAAATGACAGAGGTTGAGGCGGAGATTGAAGCCGCTCTGGCGGGCGCGCTGGCGGCAGGCAAACGGGTGATCCTGCACGGCCTGGACCTCTCCAAAACCGGATTGCTGGCACCATCGCCCGCTTTCCTGGCCAGGTTGCGCGGCGTTTATGGCGAGGCGTTTGATATCGTGCTGGATGCCTGCCAGGCCCGGCTATCGCCCATTTCGGTGCGGGCTTATCTTGATTTAGGTGCCACAGTGCTGGTCACGGGGTCAAAATTCTTCACCGGCCCGCCTTTTGCCGGTGCGGCAATGCTACCTGAAGTTGTTGCCGCACGATTGCAATCCGGAGTGTTGCCAGCCGGGCTGGCGGCTTATTTCAACCGCACTGAGTTTCCGCCTGATGCCCCGGCTGCGCGGGGGTTGCCGGAGGGCGGCAATTATGGCCTGGCCTTGCGCTGGCACGCCGCATTGGCAGAGATGCGTGCCTTGCTGCGGGTGAAGCCAGCGCGGCGCGCGGAGATTCTAAGCGGCTTCGCGCAAGCTGTGGAACAAGGCATTGCCGCCGCGCCTGGTTTGGCCTTGCTGCCCCAGCCTGCTATTTTTCGCACGGAGGCGGATGAGCCGTGGGAGCGCCTGCCCAGCATTTTTACCTTCTCCCTGCGCGCCCCCCATGCGCCGGAGCGTTGCTTAACCCCGGCCGAGGCGCGGCAGGTTTATGTGTGGCTGAATACCGATCTTTCGGCATGTCTGCCTGAATGTTCCGAAATCGCGGCACGGATTTGCCATATCGGCCAGCCGGTGCCCCTGGCCCAGCCCGAAGGCGAGGGGCAGATGGGGGCGTTGCGGGTTTCAGCCGGGGCGCGCCTTATCTCAGGGGAGCCCTCGCACCGCGCGCTGGGCCCCAAGGCGCGGCTTGGCCAGGAGTTTGCTGACGTTGGCGTGGTGTTCGCCAAAATCAGGTTGATTCTGGCGAACTGGGCGCTGTTATCTGAGGTAAACCCCAGCCCGAGCTACCGCCCGCGCCGGATTAGTGAGTAAAGATGTTGCCGTTCTGATTGACGCTGGCCAGGCCAGAGAAGATCAGATGCGTGCTATCGTTAAGGTAAACATTTAAAGCACTGCCAGTAACATTTTCGCTGGCAACGGAAAGGCTGGAAGCGACTACGAGGCTGCCGGTGAAGTGGTTAATCAGGTCGGTACCGCCACCGCCGATGATAGAAAACAGATCATTTCCAAGCCCGGCACCGGTTAAGATTTCGTTGCCTGCTGCGGAGACGAGTGTGTTTGCCCAGCCGCGCCGCCGATGAGCACGTCGTTATTGCCGCCAGCCCTAAATAGGTCATTGCCGCCCGTGCCGCCGTTCAGGCTGTTGTTGCCGGCATTACCGCCGGAGGCAATGTTGTTGTTGCTGGAGCCGCCAAATAACGTGACCTGGGTGTTGCTGCCTGTGGTGAACACGGTGTTTGAGGTGCCGGACCGGCCAACAAATGCAAATTTTTCGTTGCTGTTGGTGTTAACGTTGCCGATCATCGCCCCTGTATTGTTTGTCGCGGTAACAAAAGCGTTGGTGTTGGCGCTGATCGTTGCGGCACTGTCGGAGACATTTACCAAGTTGATTCGATCGGTACCGCGGCCATTCAGAAGCATATTATTACTCCAGCATAACTGATTGTTAGCAGTGATGCTGTCGTTCAGGGTGACATTATTGCCGCCGGCAAGCGTTATCGTCGGAGAGGATGACGTTCCGCCCAGCGTATCTTGATTAAGAAATTACCCATCGGCAACATTTGCCGTACTTCCGCCGGATTCAAGGTTGAGCCTGGTGCCGCCGCCAAGGGTCTAGTGGTTGCCGCCGCCGCTGAAACCATTATCTTGAACAACATTGTAGTTTCCGGTGAGTAGTAAATTATCTCCGGAGCTAATCCCGACGGCGGTATTGCCGGCTATGAGCGTATCGAGGGAGCCACCCAACACGATGTTGTTGTTGCCGTTGTTAAGAAACATGCCAATTCCGTTAGCATTGCTTTGCACTTGGTTGGCGCTATCATTAATCGTGGGCGATCCAGACAAGATATCCAAATTCTGGCCGGTATAGCTGGCATATACGCTGCTAGTAATGGTGATAAGTCCGCTTAACGTTAGTTATGCATTAAAAACCGAGACCGCTACAGGGATGCTTTGTTGAAAGCTTCAGCGCAAGTGATTGATTGGCTGACAAAATGGTCTGAGCCAGCTAAATTATACACATTTTACGTGTTTTCGGGCACAGCTAGAGTGTAATTAATGAATATCTAAAAAGATCGGTTTTTATAACCTTAATGTAAACAACTTTTAGAAAACAAAGCGTGCTGGGCGAGGCCGCGCTATGAATACGGATTTAAATTTCTAATATATAAGAATTATGCTAGAAATACGATCAAATCGTCACAGGCTGGCTGATTTTAATGAATATTTAGAAATTTTATGTTCGATAACAAAATGAATTACATAATTGTAATTTAATGTTGGATATCAAACTCAGGGTTCACGACCGTCATTGGGGCCGGATTGGCTCTTGCCGATCAGGCTGGGACATGGTGCATTTCCAGTATGGTAAAGCTCGATAAAATATATACCCGCGGCGGTGATCACGGTGAGACCTCGCTGGGGAATGGTGCCCGCGTGCCCAAATCCGCCGCCAGGATTACAGCCCTTGGCGAGGTGGATGAGACCAACGCGGCCATTGGCTTGGCGCGGCTGGAAGCCGATGCTCTGGCGGATGCAACAATGATGCGAATACAAAACGATCTGTTCGACCTTGGGGCGGATTTGTGCATCCCGATTGTGCAGGCGCAGGCGCCGACCTTGCGGATCGTGCAATCGCAAATTGATTGGCTGGAGGCGCAGATTGACGCCGCCACCGCCGCCCTGCCGCCGCTGACCTCGTTTATTCTACCCTCTGGCAGCCCGCTCGCGGCGCGGTTGCATTTTGCCCGTACTGTGGCGCGCAGGGCGGAGCGTGCGGTGGTGCATTTGCTTGAAACCCCTGAAGAGGCGGTGAACCGGCTGGTGCTGGTTTATCTCAACCGGCTTTCAGACCTGCTTTTCGTGATGGCCCGCGTTGCCAACGGCATGGGCGAGGCGGATGTGTTGTGGGTGCCCGCTGCAAGCCGCAATGGCTGAACAGGCCGTTTCAGGTTGGTCCATTGCCGCTGGTTTTGCGGCGGGTGAAGCCCCAGCGAATTTCTTTGCACTTTATGAGGGTGAGAGTTTTGGTGTGCCAGAGCGCGGGGCGCTGGCCATTATCGCCCGGGCCCATGCAGGTGCAAGGGCGGATGCCGAAGCTGCCCGCACAGCGGTGCAGAGTGCTGTGCACACCTTCGCGGAGGGCTATTTCAGTGCGCGGCGAACTTTGTCGCCCGGCAAGGCGGCGGCGGCGGCGCTGGCCTCGGTTAACCGTTGGCTGGCGGGGCAGATGCAGGGCAGCGCGCAGGTTTCGCTTTCGGCCCTGTTGTTGCACGGCAGGCAGGCCGGGCTGGTGCAACTGGGAACCTGCCGGATGTACAGGCTGCGTGGAGCTGCGCTCACGCCGCTCATGCAGCCTCATATCCATCCGGGGGAACCCGTCCCCTTCATGCCCGCCAGAGCCTTGGGCCTGGACGCCGAGCTGACGCTGGATTTGGACGAGGCGGAGGTTGAGGCAGGGGATGTGTATCTGCTCATCGCGGGGCTGAACGCGGGTGAGGGTGTTTACCCAGCCTTGCTGTCGCTGCTGGCGCGTGCGGGCGAGGAGGAGCTGGCCGATGCCGCCCTGGCCGCATTGGCGGGTTTGCCATCGCCGGATAAGTCGGTGATGGCGCTGCGTGTACAATCCGTGCCTGACGCGGGAGAGGCTGACACAGCCCGTTCGGCACTGGCGCATCTGCCTATCCGCCCTGCCCCCCGCGAAGGTGATGTCTGGGATGATTTCGAGATCGGCACCGCTTTGTTCCGGGGGCGTTACACCAGGCTGATGGCAGCGAAAGATTTACGCACCAAAAGCGAGGTGGCATTAAAAATTCCTTTGCCTTCGATGCTGCAAGACGAAGTGTTTACCGCTGGGTTCATGCGCGAGGCATGGATTGGTGCTGCCGTGCGCAGCCAGAACGTGGTGGAATATATTGAGCTGCCGCCCGAGCGCCGCAGCGCGCTTTATTTGGTTATGCAGCTTTACCATGGCGAGACGTTGGAGAAGCGCCTGAACCATGCGCCGCTGATGAGCCTGCCGGAGGGCATGGGGATTGCTTTCCGGTTATGCGAGGCAGTGCAGGACCTCGCGGCCATTGAGGTGGTGCACAGGGATTTGAAGCCGGACAATGTGATGTTGCTGGAAACCGGTGAGGTGCGGCTGCTTGATCTTGGGTTGGCATATTTGCCGGGCATAGACGCCGCCAACGCGGCGCGGCCGGGCGGCACCATACGCTATATGGCGCCGGAGCTGCTGAAGGGCGCTGCCGCCAATGCGCGCACCGAGGTTTATGCGCTGGCGGTGAGCTTCTACCGCATGTTCTCCGGCGGAGCTTTTCCGTTTGGTCAGCATGAAAAACGGCCTTTGCAGCGCATACGCCCGGATCTGCCCGCCTGGCTGGGAGAGGCGCTGGCCAAGGGCCTGGCCCCCCGGCCGGAGCACCGCTTCGCCGATGCTGGAGCATTTGCCCAGGCCCTGCAAATGGGCCTGGCGGAAGGGCGGGACACGCCGCCGCCGCGCCCGCGCAAGGCCTTTAGCGGCTTACAGCTCTGGCGGGGGCTGGCGTTGCTGTTCGCCCTGCTGTTTCTATTGAGCCTCGCCTGGCGGGTGAAATGATCCGCGTGCTCTATATGAGCGATCTGCACCTGGAAACGCTGCGGCGGCGGCGCAGCCTGGCGGATGTTTTGCGCGGCCGTGCCCCGCCGCAATTGGGGCCCGCCTTGAAGGATGTGCTGCCGCCCAGCCTGATTGTGTTGGCGGGGGATATTCATAACGGCTTGCTCAGTGTGGCTTATGCCGACAGCCTGGCCAAGCGCTTCGAGGTTCCGGTGGTGCTGGTGGCTGGCAACCATGAATATTATTTCCAGAATTTGCCGGAAGCGCGCCAGCTCATGGCCAAAGCCGCCAGCGCCACCCGGGGGCGGGTATTGTTCCTAGATAATGAAATGGTCACGCTGGAGCTTGAAGGCGAAAGGCTGCATGTGCTGGGCAGCACACTCTGGACAGATTTCAACCTGAACCATGACGTGCTGCTTGCCAGTGCCCATGCGCTGGGGCGGATGAACGACTACCGGCTGATCAATGATGGCACCGAGCGGCTGAGCCCGAAGCACACCATGGCGCGCCATTTTGCCGCCCGCGCCTGGCTGCATACCAGCCTCGACAGGCTGGTGGCGGACGACCCCGCCACGCCAAGGCTGATCGTGACGCACCATGCGCCGGGGGCAGCGTTTCTGGGTAACAGGGGCGGGGCCATCGGCCCGGCCTATGCCTCAGACCTGCTGCCGGAATTTGAACCCTACGCACCAGCCTTTTGGATTCATGGCCATACGCATTGCCGCCATGAGACATATAAGCATGGGTTTTGGGTGCTGTCCGCGCCGCAGGGGTATAGGCAGGAACCAAAGCTGGAGGATGTGGCGTATCAGCCTGGAATTTTGGAAATTTAAGCCTGGTATGGAGGCAGGGTTTGACAGGAAATAATTCTTGTGCATCACTCTGTTTAACTATCAGGAATTTTTCTGCCCACCATGAGATATTCTTTTCTCTCTGTCTTTACCCAGGCGCTGCGTGGTCACACGGGCTGGAAACCGGCGTGGAGAAAGGCGGAACCGGCTCCTGCCTACGATGTGGTGATCATCGGCGGCGGCGGCGGCGGGCTTGCCACCGCCCATTACCTCGCCAAAAACCACCCGGAGGTGGGGCGCATCGCGGTGCTGGAGAAAGGCTGGTTGGGCAGTGGCAATATCGGCCGTAATACCACCATCATCCGCTCCAATTATATGCTGCCGGGCAATGAACCCTTCTACGAGTTTTCCATGAAGCTGTGGGAAGGGCTGGAGCAGGACATTAATTATAACGCGATGGTGAGCCAGCGCGGCATCTATAATCTGTACCATTCGGACCCGCAGCGCGACGCTTATGCACGGCGCGGTAATTCCATGTTGTTGCATGGCGCGGACGCAGAATTGCTGGACCGCGCGCAACTGCGCCGGGAAATTCCATATCTGAATTACGACAATGCGCGGTTTCCCGTGCAGGGAGCGCTTGTGCAGCGCCGGGCGGGCACTGCGCGGCACGATGCCGTGGCCTGGGGCTATGCCCGTGCGGCTGACCAGCGCGGGGTGGATATTATCGAGAATTGCGAAGTGACCGCCATTTTGCAGGAAAATGGCAAGGTGACCGGCGTGGAGACCAATCGCGGCACCATCCGTGCGGGCAAGGTGGCGATGGCGGTGGCGGGCTCTTCCTCGCTGCTGGCGGCGAAGGCGGGGCTACGGCTGCCGATTGAGAGTCATGCCTTGCAGGCGTTCGTGACCGAGGGGCTGAAGCCGTTGATTGATACCGTGATTACTTTCGGTGCCGGGCATTTCTATATTTCGCAGTCGGATAAAGGCGGTTTGGTGTTTGGCGGGGATATCGACGGTTATAACTCCTATGCCCAGCGCGGCAATCTGCCGGTGGTGGAGGATGTGTGCGAAGGCGGCATGGCACTGATGCCGATGATCGGCCGGGCGCGGCTGCTGCGGAGCTGGGGCGGGATTATGGATATGAGCATGGATGGCTCGCCGATCATCGACAAGACGCCTGTCGAAAATCTCTACCTCAATGCGGGCTGGTGCTATGGCGGCTTCAAGGCCACCCCGGCTTCGGGCTATTGCTTCGCGCATCTCATCGCGCGCGGAGAGCCGCACCCGGTGGCTGCCGCTTACAGGCTGAACCGCTTCGCCGAAGGCAAGCTGATTGACGAAAAGGGAGTCGGCGCGCAGCCGAACTTGCATTAATGCGCATCACATGCCCGCATTGCGGTGAACGCGGGGTGGAGGAGTTCACCTACACCCAGGATGCCGAGCGTACCCGCCCGACAGAAACAGCCACCGAGGCGGAATGGGCGGAATATATTTATCTGCGCGACAATCTTAAAGGCCCGCGCAAGGAATATTGGTATCACGGCGCTGGTTGCCATGCCTGGCTGGTGGTGGAGCGCGATGTTTCAAGCCATGACATTCTTACGGTGACGCTGCCATGAGCGGCTACAGGCTTGCTGAAGGCGGGTTAATTGACCGAACCCGGAGCGTGACTTTTAAATTTGACGGCAAGAGCTATTCCGGGTTCGCCGGAGATACGCTGGCTTCCGCCCTGCTGGCCAATGGCATAAAACTCTTTGGCCGCAGCTTCAAATATCACCGCCCACGCGGCGTGTTCACCTGCGGTTCGGAAGAACCCAACGCGTTGGTGGAATTGCGAACGGGTGCCTATCGCGAACCCAACACCCGCGCCACCATGGTGGAGATTTTCGAAGGGCTGGAAGCTTGCAGCCAAAATCGTGGCTTTTCGTTGAAATATGACCCGCTTTCGATAAATAATCTGCTGGCACCCTTTCTCTCGGCAGGGTTCTACTACAAAACCTTCATGTGGCCTGCTTCCTTTTGGGAAAAGCTATATGAGCCGATGATCCGCCGCGCGGCGGGGCTTGGTCGCAATGCTGGGCTTCCAGACCCAGATGTTTACGAGAAAATCACAGAATTTTGCGATGTTTTGGTGATTGGCGGTGGCGCGGATGGCATTGCCGCCGCTCGTCAGGCCGCCGCAAACGGCCAGCGCGTCATTCTCTGCGATGAGAACGCGCCGCTTGCCGGTTTGGAACTTCCGGAAACAATCAGCCTTTTTACCCGCACCACGGTGGTTGGCGTTTATGATGGCGGCACCTACGCGGCGTTGGAGCGCGTTACTGACCATCTGCCATCTTCCTCCTCTCCACGCCAACGGCTTATCCGCATCATCGCCAAACGCAGCATTCTTGCCACCGGCGCGCAGGAACGGCCGATCGCCTTTGGCCATAATGATTTGCCGGGCGTGATGCTGAGCGCCGCGGTGGGCGACTACATCACCCGTTACGGCGTATCGCCGGGCCGCAATATTCTGCTCTACATCAATAACGATGACGCCGCCGCGTTGATTCCCGCGCTGCACGCGGCGGGCGTGAATATCGCCGGGGTAGTGGATGCGCGACCCCATGGCAGCGATGCGGTGCACGAGGCCGCTCGCGCTGCCAGCGCGCCGGTTTACGCCGGTGCGGCCATCATTCGTGCCATCGGCACGCTGGGTGTTAAGGCAGCGAAAATCCGCCTCGCTAATGGCACGGAGATGACCATCCCGTGCGACATCATCGCCACCTCTGGCGGGTTCAACCCCAATCTGGCGCTCACCTCGCATTTTGATGGCAAGCCGGTCTGGGATGCGGAGATTGCCGCCTTCATCCCCGGCAACATGCCGCCCGGTATGAGCGTGGTTGGCAAGGCGGCGGGGCAGGGGATCAATGCGAACATCCAGCAGGTTTTCCATTCCGGGTATGTGCCAGAAAAATCCTTCCTGGATTTGCAGAACGACGTGACGGTGAAGGATGTGAAGCTCGCGGAGCGCGAGGGCTTCGTCTCGGTGGAGCATGTGAAGCGCTACACCACGCTGGGCATGGCGACAGACCAGGGCAAGACCGCGAATGTGAACGCCATCGGCGTGCTGGCGGCAACATTGGGGCGCGGCGTGGGCGAGACGGGCACCACACGCTACCGCCCGCCTTACGTGCCGGTGGCGATTGGTGCCTTCGCGGGTGCGCACACGGCCGAACATTTCCGCCCCACGCGGCTTACCCCCACGCATGATTGGGCGAAGGCGCATGGTGCGGTGTTTGTGGAAACTGGCCCCTGGCTACGCGCGCAATATTATCCAAAAGCTGGCGAGGACTGGCTGGCCGCCGCCCAGCGCGAGGTGAATGCGGTGCGCAATGGTGTGGGTATCTGTGATGTGACCACGCTGGGTAAGATCGACATCCAAGGGCCCGACGCCGCCAAATTCCTCGAATGCGTCTACACCAATAGCTGGACCAATCTTGCCATTGGCAGGGTGCGCTATGGGCTGATGCTGCGCGAGGACGGCATGGCGATGGATGACGGCACCACCGCGCGCCTCGGCGAAACCCATTTCGTGATGACCACCACCACCGCCAATGCCGGGCGGGTGATGCAGCAACTGGAATTCGCCGCCCAGGTGGTATGGCCGGAGCTTGATGTGTCGCTCATTTCGGTTACAGACCAATGGGGGCAGATTGCCGTGGCGGGTCCGAAATCCGCCGCCATGCTGGCGAAGATTGTAGATCCACCTTTTGATCTTTCCAACGAGGCATTCCCCTATATGGCCTGCGGAGAGCTCACCGTGTGCGGAGGCGTGCCCGCCAGGCTGTTCCGCATCTCCTTTTCTGGCGAACGCGCTTATGAGCTCGCTGTGCCCGCGCGCCACGCCCAGATGCTGGCGGAAAAGCTGATGGAAGCCGGTGCGGAATTTGGCATCGCACCCTATGGCACCGAGGCGTTGGGCATCATGCGGATCGAGAAAGGCCACGCCGCCGGGCCTGAGCTGAACGGCCAGACCACGGCGCATGATCTTGGCCTGCACAAGCTGCTTTCGAAGAAGAAAGACTTTCTTGGCCGCGCCATGGCCGCCCGTGCTGCGCTTACTGACCCGAGCCGTCCCACACTTGTCGGGCTGAGGCCGGTTAACAGCCAGGACATCATCCGCGCGGGCAGCCATTTATTCGCCTTGGGGGAGGAGACGGTGGCCGCCAACGACCAGGGGCATGTAACCTCCGCCGCGCGCAGCCCGAGCCTGGGTTCCATCGCGCTGGCGCTGCTGAAAAACGGCCCGGCGCGCATTGGCGAAACTGTGCGGGTTTACGACAAGCTGCGCGGCGGAGATTTCCAGGCCGTTGTGACCTCACCCGTGCATTACGACCCGGATGGGAGCCGCCTCCATGCTTGATGAAACCGCTTTGGCGCCGCATCCTTTCATTGGAATGGCACCACCCAGGCGTATCCGCAGTCTGGCCGCCTACAATGCCACGCTGCCTGCTTTGCAAGCGGCGATGGGGGGTGCGCTGCCTGCCACGCCCAAGCGCATCACCCATCAGGGGGCGGAGATTCTCTGGAACGGCCCGCGCCAATGGCTGGTGCTGGGGGAGCTGACATTGCCTGCTGAGTTTGCGGCCATTACAGAGCAGACGGACGGGCTTTGCCTGCTCAGTCTTTCCGGCCCGCACGCGGTAGAGATTTTAAAACGTCTCCTGTCCATCGATATCGCCCGCTTCGGCGCGGATGAGGTCGCCATTACCAGTGCCGCGCATATCGGTGTGCGCGTATGGCGAGAAGATGGAAATTTTGTTCTGGCCTGTTTCCGGTCCTTCGGCGAGGCATTACATCATGCCCTGGTGCAGGCGGCAGACATGTTCATAAGTGCATCCGCCCATAACCCTGCAGGAACCGTTTAAAATGTCCCTCGCTCAGTATGTGCTCACGCTTTCATGCGTCAATCGCCCGGGTATCGTCGCCGCCGTCTCCACCTATCTGTTCGAGCATGGTGCGGACATTCGTGAAGCGCAGCAATTCGATGATCAGGAGACGGGTAAGTTTTTTGCCCGCATCGCGTTTCAACTTGTGGAAGGAGCGCAGATTGCGCCACTTCGTGCAGGCTTTGCAGCGGTTGCCGAGCCTTTCAAACTAAGCTGGCATCTCTCAGACCATTCCGTGCCCCGCAAGGTGCTGCTGTTTGTTTCGAAATTCGACCATTGCCTCGCGGACCTGCTTTACCGTTGGCGGATCGGTGAGCTGGAGATGCAGCCGGTGGGCATTGTCTCCAACCATGCGCGCGAGAGCTATAACGGGCTGGATTTCGGGAGCATTCCCTTTCACTATCTGCCGATTACACGCGACACCAAGATGGAGCAGGAAGGGCAGATATGGTCCATCGTGAAGGAGAGCGGGGCGGAACTGGTGGTGCTGGCGCGGTATATGCAAATTTTGTCGGACGCGCTGGCGCAGAAACTTTCAGGCAAATGCATCAATATCCATCATTCTTTTCTGCCTGGCTTTAAGGGCGCAAAGCCCTACCACCAGGCGCATAAGCGCGGGGTGAAGCTGATCGGCGCCACGGCGCATTACGTTACCGCCGATTTGGATGAAGGCCCGATCATCGAGCAGGATGTGGAGCGGATCACCCATGGCGACACACCAGATGATCTCGTACGCAAAGGGCGGGACATCGAGCGCCGGGTGCTGGCCAGCGCCGTGCGCTATCACCTGGAAGACCGCGTGATTATGAATGGGGCGAAGACGGTCGTATTCGCCGGCTAATTGGTCTAAGAAGCGCGCAAACGTGGAGGACGATCAAATTGGCAGATAATATCGACGGGAAGGTTTTTGCAACCAATTTGCGCGCCACCATTGCGGCGGAAGTCGCCACCCTGCCCTATAAGCCTGGCCTGGCCGTGGTGCTCGTGGGGGATGACCCGGCCTCAAAGGTGTATGTCGCCAACAAGGCGAAGCAGACCGTGGAGGTGGGCATGGCCTCCTTCGAGCATAAGCTGCCCGCTGAGACCACACAGGAAAACCTGCTGGCGCTGGTGCGGCAATTGAACGCCGACCCCGCCGTGCATGGCATTCTGGTGCAATTGCCGCTGCCCCCGCATTTGAACGCGGATGAAATCATCGCCGCCATCTCGCCGGACAAAGACGTAGATGGGTTAACCGTGGTGAATGCCGGGCGTTTGGCCGCCGGTCTGCCAGGGCTGGTGCCCTGCACGCCTTTGGGTTGCATCCTGCTGCTGGAGGATAAGTTGCGGGACATGACTGGGCTGCACGCCGTGGTGATTGGGCGCTCCAACCTCGTCGGCAAACCTATCGCGCAGCTTTTGCTGCAAAAAAACTGCACTGTGACGATAGCGCATTCCCGAACCCGTGACCTGGCCGGGCTGTGCCGCAGTGCGGATATTCTGGTGGCGGCTGTGGGCAAGCCCGAGATGGTGAAGGCAAGCTGGATCAAGCCCGGCGCGGTGGTGATAGACGTGGGTATTAACCGTGTCCCCGCCGAGGGCGGCAAAACCAAGTTGGTGGGCGATGTAGCCTATCAGGAAGCCGCCGAAATTGCGGGGCTGATTACGCCGGTGCCAGGCGGGGTAGGGCCCATGACCATTGCCTGCCTGTTGCGCAACACTTTAACCGCGGCCCGGCGCATGGAGCATTGCACGTAAACAATACTGGCCTTTTCGATGTTCGCGTCATAAGACGAACAAGAGGAGGGTGGTGGATTATGAGCAATCAGGCCAAGCTGGATGCCAAAAAACCGCGGGTTGTGAAAGCATCGCTGCCGAAAGCGCTGGAACAGGCTGGGGTGCCAGCGGAGATTGCCGAGGCCTACAACACCGGCAGCAATGCTGCCGCGGTTTCAGACCTCACGCTGGAGCAGGCCATCGGCGTGCAGGTGCGCCAGTTGCGCCGGCGCGTGGGCATCACCGTATCGGAATTGGCCGCCGCCGCCGGGCTTTCTGGCGGAATGCTTTCAAAGATTGAGAATGGGCAGATCTCGCCCTCGCTTGCCTCGCTGCAATCGCTGGCGGCGGCACTCAATGTGCCCATCACCACTTTCTTTTCCACGTTTGAAGAAAAACGCGACTGCTCCTTCGTGAAAGGCGGCACTGGCGTTGTCATCGAGCGGCGGGGTACCAAATCCGGGCACCAATATTCGCTGCTGGGCCATGCGCTGGGCGGCAATGTGGTGGTGGAACCGTACCTCATTACGCTCAGCAAAGACGCAGCCCCCTACCCGGCATTTCAGCATGAGGGCACGGAATTCATCTATATGCTCACAGGCGAGGTATTATACCGCCATGGCGACCAATCTTACCATCTGGCCCCTGGCGATGCGCTGCTGTTTGACTCCGCCGCCCCGCACGGGCCTGAAAAATTGCTGGTGAAGCCGATGACCTACCTCTCCATCATCACCTACGCCCGCGAACCGAGCTGATTTCATGGCTGGGTTGTTTGAGCGCCTGCGGGACGGCGCGGGAAGCGTTTGGCATGGTTACGTGCGCTACCCCTTTGTCGAGGCATTGGCGCAAGGTACGCTGAGCCGCGCGGCGTTTTCGAATTTCCTTGTCCAGGATTATTTGTTCCTCATTCAATATGCTCGCGCCTACGCGCTGTTGGCCTATAAGCTGGAGGAATTGCCGGATATTCAGGCGGCACTGGACACCGCGAAGGCGCTGATCGAGACCGAGATGCCGTTGCATGTCGGCTATTGCGCGGGGTGGGGCATTTCCGAACCTGAGATGCGCGAAGCTGAACCGGCGCTCGAAATGCTGGCCTATACGCGCTACGTGCTGGAAGTGGGTTTTACCGGCGATGCGCTGGACCTGCTGGCCGCCCTTGCCCCGTGCATCGCAGGCTATGCCGAGATTGGCACATGGGCTGCAAAACTGGCCAGGCCCGGCAATCCGTATAAAGACTGGATCGAAACTTATACGGGCCGTGAATATCTCGAATCGGTGAATGCCTCGTTGGCCATGCTTGACCGGGTGGGCGCAGCACTTGGTGCCGAGGCACGTCTGCCCCGGCTGCAGGCGATCTTCACCCAGGCCACAAAGCTGGAAGCCGCGTTCTGGAACACCGGCTGGGCGTTACAAACCTAGCCTGCGCCAATTGCAACACCGGTTGCGAACACCAGAGCTCCGCCCAGTGCTACCTGCAGCGTGGCGCGGATGGGCGAGGTATCCATATATTTCCAACGTACCCAGGAAATTACCGCAAGTTCGATAATCACCACGATAACCGCCACCACCAGCGCGATGTGCAGATTGGGGATGAGGAAGGGCAAGGTATGCCCAATTCCGCCCAACGCGGTCATTATGCCGGTAACCGCTCCGCGCACATAGGGCGTGCCGCGCCCGGTGAGCGATCCGTCATCGGATAATGCTTCGGCAAAGCCCATGGAGATGCCAGCGCCCACCGCCGCCGCGGCACCCACAATAAAGGCCGAGAATGGATTATGCGTGGAAAACGCGGCTGCGAAAATCGGCGCCAGGGTGGAAACGGAGCCATCCATCAGCCCTGCCAGGCCGGGTTGGATATATTGCAGCATGAATTGCCGCTTGGCGTGCTGGTCCTCGGCTGAGCGTACATCTGCGGGTAAATTTTCTTCCGAAAGCACATCCGCCTTGTGCTCATGCGCCGCTTCAGCCTGTGCCAGGTCGCCCAGCAGCTTGCGGATTGAAACATCTGTCGTGCGCGCGGCGGCATTACGGTAGAAACGCTGGGTTTCCTGCTCCATGCTTTCCGCCAGCTTGCGCACATCGTTGATGCTGGGCTTGGGGAATTGCCAAATCGAGGGGCGGTTGAGGAAGCCGCGCACATCCTGCCGGCGGATTAACGGAATATGCTCACCGAATTTTTCCCGGTAGAGCTCCAGCAGCGCGCGCCGGTGCTCATTTTCTTCCTCCGCCATCTCGGTGAACACCTTGGCGGTGCCAGGGTAATCTTCCCGCAGGCGCTCGGCGACGTCGAGATAGATACGGCCGTCTTCTTCCTCATTGCCGATGGCGAGGGCTAAAATTTCACGCTCCGAGAGCTCGGAAAAATCGCGCATGAGGGCACTCCAGTTTTGGCCGTTCATCTGACGCGCCGGGCGCTTCTCGTCAAGGATTATAAGGGGTTGAGAATGAATGGCTGTTGCATGGCACGTTGCCGCACCGGGCAAACTCTGTAGAATGATCTTAGAACAACATGGTAAAGCAGGTTGAACGGCTTGGGAATACAGGATGAACTTTGCCCTTGCGGCAGCGGAATAAGGCAGGCGCGGTGCTGTGCGGCTGATGAAGCGCAATGGCCGAGCGAGGAGGCCGCCGCGTTGCTGGATGACAAGGCCGCCGAGGCCACAAAGTTTTTCAACGAAAAACAGCATGGCGAGGCCGAAGCGCTGGCGTTGAAGATTCTGGACGCCGCCCCCAACCACCGCGCCGCATTAAGGGTTTTGTTTGAAATCCGCCATGCGCAAAAACGCATGAAAGCGGCGGATGCGCTGGGCGCGCGGCTTACCCGGCTGCCTGGGCCCCAGGCGGTGCGTGCGCTGGCAAACGTGCAATTCGCGCAATATCTCGTGGCACAGGGGCGCCATGCGGCGGCGTTGCCCTTCGCCGCCGCGGCGGTGAAAGCCAGCCCCAAGATGGCGCAGGCGCAGCATGTTCTGGGGGTGGTGTTCACCGAAACCGGTGTGGTGCTGGCAGGCGAGCGGCATTACCGCCAGGCATTGGCGCTGCTGGGCGGCGAGGACGGCATGGTGCTGGGCAATCTCGCCTGGAACCTGAAGCTGCAAGGCAGGCTTTCCGAAGCAGAGGCTCTCTATGCCAAGGCGCTGGCGTTGCGGCCGGATAATGTACGCGGCATGGGCGGGCTGGCGCAGGTGGTTTTTACCAAAGGCGAGCGGGCCCGGGCGGATGCGGTGCTGGATGACGCGCTGGCCCGCTGGCCGCAGGACCGCCTGTTGCGTCTGTTGAAAACCATGGCGGACCTTGCCTGCCAGCGTCCACAGGCGGCATTGGAACGGCTTGGCCCGCCTGAAAACCAGGCGCCGCCGGAACTTCTGGCTCGTGGCCAGGCTTTCATGCAGCTCGGGCGGATGCAGGAGGCGATCAGCGCCATCGCCACGGCGCGCATCATGCAGCGCGAGCGCATCGGCCTGGCTTATCAACCCGAGGCGCTGATCGCCCAGATGGAGAGGTATAAAGCCTATTTCACCGGAGACCGCGTGCGGCCCCTGCCACGTGCTGAAGCGGGTGGTTTTACCCCGGTGTTTATGCTCGGCTTTCCCCGCGCGGGCAGCAGCCTGCTGGAGCAGTTGCTGGCGCAGATACCGGGTTTTGTCCCTGGTGATGAGGCTGCCCCCATTGCAGCATTAACACCTGCGGCGGCGGGGTTGCTGGGCGGAGAATACCCGGAATGCCTGGACCAGATGCTGGTGGGCGAGGCTGAATATGCACCAGAGAGGCTGCGGGAGATGTATGAGGCGCCGCGCCGCGCCATGGGGCAGGCCCGGAAGGGTGTGCGGTTCATCACGGATCGCGCGGCGTCCAATGTCTGGCATCTCGGGCTTATCAAACTGCTATACCCCGAGGCACCGATGATCCATGTGCTGCGCCACCCTTACGATCTTGTGCTCTCCAACATCGCGCAAGACCGCAAGCTGGAAGCCAGCGCCCAAGCCGGGTTGCCGGGGCTGGCGCGGTATTTCGCGTTGCAAGCAGAGATGATCCAGCATTACCGCGGGCAGCTTACGTTGCGCTATTTGCCGGTACGTTACGAAGATCTGGTGGCCAACCCCGCCGCAACAACCCGGCGGGTGCTGGATTTTATTGGCCTGGAAGCGGATTTGCCCGAAAACTTCGCCGCCAATGCCCTGCCTGTGGCGGAGCCTTTGCCCGCGCATTTCGCGGGACGCGCGGCGGTGCACAGCCGTGCGGCGTGGCGTTTCAAACAATATCACGCCGCGCTGCCCAATCTGTTCGCGGAAGTGGCACCGATTCTGGACCCATGGGTGCGGGCGTTTGGCTATGAGGAGCAAGGCGCATGAGCGACGCCGCCCAATCCGGCAAGGTGGTTGTGCCTCTGGCCGAGGCATTGGAAAAGCTCTCAAAGCTGGAGCAGGCGAACAAGCTGGAAGAGGCGGATGATCTCGCCACGCGGATGCTGGCGGCGATGCCCGAGCACCCGCATATTCTGCAACTCGCCGGCATTGTTTCATATCGCAGCGGGCGGGTGGCCGAGGCGATCGCGCGGATGGAAAAATCCCAGGCGCTGTCACCCGATATCGCACTCTACCCGCGTAATATCTGCGAGGTGTATCGCGGTGCCGGGCGGCTGGACGACGCGTTGCGCGCGGGCAAGCTGGCGGTGGAGCTGGCGCCGGAGGATTCGCGCTCATACTTCAATCTGGCGCTGATCCATTACGAACGGTTGGAGCTGGACGAGGCGGTTCGTGTTGCGGACCAGGCGATTGCGCTCGACCCCGACTTTGCCGAGGCGCATTTTGAGAAAGCCGAGGCGCTGCTGCTGGGGGGCAAGCTGAAGGAAGGCTGGGAAAGCTATGAATGGCGCTTCAAGCTGAAGCAGGCCGAGGGTATGTTGCCCAAAACCGAAAAGCCGCAATGGCAAGGTCAGGCGATGGAACCCGGCAAGCTGCTCATCATCGGCGACCAGGGCTTTGGCGATTGCATTCAGTTCGGGCGGTTCATCCCCTGGGCGGCGCTGCTGGCACCGCAGCCGGTGGTGGCCTGCTCGGCGGAACTGTTGCCTTTGCTCCGCCAGCTTCCAGGCATTGGCAAAATCATCACCCGCTGGGACGATGCGGCAGGGTTCGAGGCTTTTATTCCGCTTTCTGGTTTGCCAAGGTTGGCGGGGGCCACGGTCGATAACATTCCTTCCTCGGGCTATCTTGAGCCGAAACCGGAATTGGTAGCGCATTGGGGCGAAAAACTGGAACGGCTGATGCCGAAAGGCAAGAAACGCATCGCGCTGGTTTGGGCCGGGCGGCCAACACATAAGAACGACAAAAAGCGTAGCCTGAAGCTTGCCCAATTCGCCCCAATTTTCGCGCGGGATGATGTGGCTGTGCTCACTGTGCAGAAGGGCGATCAGATTGCCCAGGCGGGCGGCTATTACGGCCATGCGCCGTTGGTGAATCTCGGGCCGGAGATCGATGATTTTCTCGACACGATGGCGATTTTGAAATATGTGGACCGGCTGGTGACGATCGACACCTCCGTTGCGCATGTGGCGGGGGCAAGTAATGTGCCCACCTCTGTGCTGTTGCCTTACGCGCCGGACTGGCGATGGTTGCTGCACCGGGATGACACGCCCTGGTATCCCTCTCTGCGGCTTTACCGCCAGAATGCTCCCCACCAGTGGGCAGATCTCATCCAGCGTGTGGCGGATGATTTGTAGCTGCTATTTTTTCACGATTCTGTCTGCCAGAAGTGTGGCGAGCAACAGGGTCAGCAAAACCAAAATCCATTCCGTTACCAATGGTGAGAGCGGCACCATGTGCCAATTCGTTGGCGGAGCCGACGGGGAACATGCGGCGGCTTCAACTTTTGAGGTAATTCTTGTGCAAACCGATGCGGTCATGTCTTAAATCTCATTATCTGTCGGCGACCGCGCGGCAAGCCAGTTTAAGCCAGCGCCCACCGC
>JAKBCH010000068.1 GCA_021808055.1 Pseudomonadota bacterium
CGCCCGGTTTTACGAAACAGGCGAGATTGTCGATATGCCCATCGGTCTCGTCATGCGGCACGCCGTTTTCAAGCCAGATGACATGGGAGGCGCCGAGATAATCCTTCAGCATCCGTTCCATGTCCTGCCGCCGCACATCCGGGTTGCGGTTTTCGTTCAGCACGCATTGCTCGGCTACCAGCACAGTGCCTTCGCCATCCACATGGATCGCGCCGCCTTCAATGACCAGAGGGGCGCGGAAGGCGCGGGCGCGTTCCAGGCCAAGGATTTTACTGGCGATGGCGTCGTCTTTGTCCCACGGGAAATAGAGTCCGCCCCAGCTTTTAAAAGGCCAGTCCACGCCTGCGAGTTCGCCATTTCTGCCGAGCAGGAAGGTGCAGCCCACATCCCGCGCCCAGGCATCGTTGCTGCTCATCTCCACCACCCGCACTTCGGGTGGCAGGCAGGCGCGGGCGTTTTCGTATTGCGCCGCACTCACCAGCATTGTTACGGGTTCAAACCGTGCAATGGCGGTGGCGATGGCGGTGAAGGCTTTTTGCGCGGGCTTGGCGCCCAGCCGCCAGTTGTCTGGCCGTTCCGGCCAGATCATCCAGCAGCCTGCGTGCGGCGCCCATTCGGCCGGCATTTTAAATCCGGCCTCATGCGGGGTGATTATATGTTCCATGCGCGCCTCAGGCGTTTTTCAAATAGGCGTCGTATTCAACATCGGAAATCCGCTTGCGCAGCTCGCTGATCTCCTGGCGCTTGCAGGCGATGTAATAGCGCTGGAAGTCTTTGCCGAAAATCTCGCCCATGGCGGCGGAGCTGGCGAAACGGTCCACCGCACCTGACCAGGCGATGGGCAAGGGCGGGGCTGTGGGGCTGCGCACGGTGCCGTGGGTTTCCGGCCCTGGGTCGGCTTTGGTTTGTATGCCGTGAAGTGCTGTGCCAAGCAGCGAGGCGAAGGCGAGGTAGGGGTTGCAGTCCGCTCCGGCGACGCGGTGCTCGATGCGCGAGGCGGCGGGGTCTGTGGTGATAACCCGCACAGAGGCCATGCGGTTGTCGTGCCCCCAATCGCCATAGGTGGGCGCATGCACGCCGGGCGCGAAACGCCGGTAGGAATTGGCGTGCGGGGCCAGGGTGAGCATTGTATCTGGCATGTTGTGAATGATGCCGCCCAGCGCATGATAAAGCTCAGGCGAGGCGCGTTCTGGCGTGCCGGTGAAGATGTTTTTGCCCGCATTGTCGAGCATTGACATATGCACGTGCATTCCAGAGCCCGCCCATTGCCCATAAGGCTTGGCCATGAAGGTGGCGGTGAGGCCATGCTTGCGCGCCACTTGTTTGATGGTGCGCTTGAAAAGATTTGCACTATCGGCCACGCGCAGCGCATCTGTTGAGTATTTCAGCGTGACCTCGAATTGGCCGGGGCCGGACTCGCTCACCAGCGTTTCCAGAATAATGTCCTGGGCTTTCGCGCAGGCCATCATTTCACGCAGAATCGGCTCGTAATCATGCACCTCGCCGAGCCCCACGGCGTCGATCTGCCAGCCGCGCCAGCCGGATTCATCAGCGCCGCGTGGGGCGATTTTCAAACCGTCCTGGCGGGGATCAACCAGGTAGAATTCAAGCTCTACGCCCAAGGCGGGGGTGAGCCCCGCCTTGGCGTAACGCTGCAACACGCGGGTGAGGACGCTGCGCGGGTCGAGATAATAAAGCTCGCCATCGGGCTCGCGCATGGTGAGCAGGGCCTGCACCACATTGCCATCCGCCCAGCCCATGCGGGTGATGGAATGCGGCACGGCGACGCACATGCCATCCGGGTCGCCGGTATCGTAGGCGATGCCGCCTTCGATGATGTCCCGCCCCCAGATGTCCAGCAGATAAGCCGAGCGTGGCAAAGCGATGCCACCGCCCAGCAGGGATTTTGCCTTGTCCCGTTGCAGCCATTTGCCGCGGGGCACGCCGTTCACGTCGATCACGAAGGCTTCGATGTAATCCGCACCGGAAAGCAGGGCAGCCTTGGCTTCGATGTCTGGGTTGGTCAGTATGTTCATATTGCCACCTCTGCGCGGACATCGGCGAAGGTTTGCTCGAACGCTTTTTTCGCCATGGCGGCGAACAGCTCAATCTCTGCTTCCGTGATGCTCAGCGGCGGCGAGAACAACATGGTGTCGCGCGTGGCGCGCATCATCAGCCCATTGGCGATGCAATGGTCGCGGCAGATGACGCCGACGCGGCCATTTTTCTCGAAGAATTTGCGGGTGCGCTTATCGGCCGTGAGCTCGATGGCACCGATCAGCCCGACGCCGCGAATTTCACCAACGATCGGCAGGTCACCGATGGCCTCGTTGAGTTTTTCGCGCAGTAGCGCGCCCTTGGCGGTGGCATTTTCCACAAGTTTTTCGTTTTCCAGGATTTCAAGATTCTTCAGCGCCACAGCGCAGGAAACTGGATGCGCAGAGTAGGTGAAGCCATGATAATATTCGCCGGTTTCATTGATCAGCACATCCGCTACGCGGTCGTTTATCAACAAGGCGGAGAGCGGGAGATAACCCGAGGTGAGGCCCTTGGCGGTGGTCATCATATCCGGCTTGATGCCGAAATAATCAGAGCCGAACCATTTACCTGTGCGCCCGTAACCGCAGATCACTTCATCGGCGATCAGAAGAATATCGTATTGCTTGCAGATGCGGTTGATTTCCGGCCAGTAAGTTTCGGGCGGGATCAGCACGCCGCCCGCACCCTGGATCGGCTCGCCAATGAAGGCGGCGATGTTTTCAGGCCCAAGCTCAAGGATTTTCATTTCGGCCTGCTTGGCAGCGTAGAGGCCGAACTCAGCCGGGCTCATCTGCCCGCCCTTACCGTACCAATAGGGCGGCAGCACCTGCGCGAAATTCGGCAAGTCGCCAGCCTGGCGGTGCATGTCTTTCATGCCGCCGGCGGAGGCGCCCAAAGTGGTGGAGCCGTGATAGCCATATTCCCGGCCGACGACGATTTTTTTGTTCGGCTTGCCCAGCGTTTGCCAGTACACCCGCGCGCTGCGGATGGCGCTGTCCACCGCTTCAGACCCTGAGCAGGCGAAAAATGCATGTTCAAAACCGTCCGGGGAAATTTCCGCCAGTTTTTTTGCCAGCAGAACGGCGGGTTCGTTGGTGGTTTTGAAGAATGCATTATAATAAGGCAGCTTGGTCATCTGCTTGGTGGCGGCTTCCACCAGCTCTTGGCGCCCATATCCGGCGGCCACGCACCATAGGCCGGCCATGCCGTCCATGATTTTATTGCCCTTGGAATCGTGCAGATAAACGCCCTCAGCCGAGGTGATCAGCCGCACACCTTGCTCGTGCAGCTCTTTGTGGTCGGTGAAGGGGTGAAAATGGTGGGCAGCGTCCAGCGCCTGCCAGTCAACGCCGAGGTTGAGATCGTCCAACATGATAAAGCTCCGATTTTTCTGAATGGGGGTACCCGCGCGATAAGGCGCATATTGGGGGGATTCAGAATACGGGCGGGTTGAAGCCAATGCGTGCGCAGAGAACGAGCATCTCTGCTTGTAAATTAAGCGCAGTTGAGGGCACTGCTGAAACCATGCTCAACAGTGCCACGCTCCACAAAACCTATCAAGGATTTTTGTAAGACGCTCGTCCGCCGGTTGCTGATGATAATGGCGGGGAGCTGGATGATTTTAGATCAAATCACGGGCGTGATTTGATCTAAAATCTTAATATGCCTCTAAAACAATAAGATAGATGGCGATTTAAACTTCAGGTTCACGCAAATCGCTCTCACTCTCTGTTTAAGCGAGCAACTTTATCCGATCAAACGTGTCTGTTTGGTCGGATGTTGCTCTAGAAGACCAACCAGATTCCGCCGAAGAAGAGATTATTCGCGGAAGCCGACCGGCCAGAGCCGTCATAATTATGCGATAACCCGTTGAATTGCGGATAAATTGTTCCTTCCAGGAAGAACTTTGCGTTGACCCAGGGAAAGATTTTCGGTCCGCCATTGTTGAACGGATAATAATCCAGCTCGGTGGTGAAGCTGGAGGTGTTGGGCTTGCCATCGGCATTGCCGCTGACGGGGGCGGGGCCGTACAGGCCGGAATCTGCGCTGCCGGAGATTTCGCTGTAAGACTCCGTGGCACCAATCAATTCATGCCAGAGATAAGAGACGGTGATCGTCTCCTGGTTCAAGGTATCATTGAGATTGGCGGTGTTGCCGAGCGGGAAGCTCGCCCCCCAATGTTGGTTCTCACGATACCAGGAAGCTTGTAGCGAGATGGCTTGTTGCGCGCTGATGTGCTGGATTTGCATGTCCAGCCCGACATCAGTGATATCGTCCTTCGGCCCGTAGGTTAAGCCGCTTGGATAGGGGTGGTCGACCAGCCCGGAGGTTCCGACTTCAAACGAGTTTTCGCCCATGCTGTGCTGAAAGGCAAAGCGCCAGTAAGGGATGGTGCCGCCGACGCCATTGGATGGCCCAACGCCTAACGCAAAGGCGGTGTGATTGGGCAGGGATTTATAGGCATCCGCCTCGCCATAGAACATGTTGGCAAAGCTTGGGTTATAAGCGACATAGCCGCCGACCCCGACCACGGATTGCGCGAGCCCGCTGATCTGCAACCCGGCGCTGGGGGAAACGCCCAGTGAGTCGGGGATATACGGATACCCCCAGGCGGGCAGTGTGTTCCAGACATCGGTCATGCCCGGCGCATTATTAAACGTGAATCCATAAATTAATTGCTGGTTGCCAAGCTTGGCGAGGTGCGCATCGCGGATATCCAGGTTATCCCAATGGAACTGGTGCGCGACTCCGTCGAACGTGCCCTGAACAAAGGCCCCAAGGCCTAAATCTTTGTCTAACACGCCGCCGTAAAACAAACTGGTTTGTTGAACCGACCAGGCGTGGTTGCTGGGGAAATCCGGGGAGAGCCCGCCGGGCACTTTATCTTTCAGATATGTGAAGCCAGCTTGCAGCATGGCCGAGAAATTGTGGATTTGCGGTAGTTTCTGGTCGCCCAGCGTGTAGCCTTCAAGTTTAAACATCCGCCCGAAGGGGGTGAGCTGCGGAAACCCGATATGACAGGCATCGCATGCCAGGCCGGTTTGTGCGGCAAAAGCCGGAATGGCCTGGGCGGGACGGCTGACCGCCAATGCCCCGGCCAACCCGACCAGGACAATTGCGGTTGTTGAGAGATGACGACTGCGCATTCTCGAATCTCCTGAAGAGAAGCCTTGTTCTTGTGAACACGCGGCTTCTGTGCAGCTTCGGACCAGAGGTCGCTTTGATTTAGCGCAAATTGTAAAATTTCGTTGCGGGGTGTGTCTCTTGCCCATCAGCGCGCGGCGGGGCAAGTAACCGCCATGTCCGATCTCAATGAGCTTTTAAATAAAAATGGGCGTAGCGCGGCGCTTGGCGCTTATGTTACGGCGGTGGTGTTTGACGCCAAGGGGCTGTCCGGTTTTGCCCTGGGCGATGGCACGCTGCGTCTGGGGCTGGACCATAGCTTAGTTGCGCTGCATGACGGCGCGGTGCTGAGCCTGGCGGCGCATCCGGAAGGTGGGTTTATCACCGGCGGGGATGATGGGCGGCTGATGCGCACCAAACCCGATGGCAGCACGCAGGCGTTGCGGAAATTCGGCTCCAAATGGGTGGAGCATGTGGCGGCGTTTTCCGGCAAGGGGGCTTTGCTGGCAGCGGCGGTGGGCAAGACCCTATATATCTTAAGCCCCGGTGGGGAGGTGCTGAAGGAATTGGCGCACCCTTCCACGGTCACCGGCATTGCCTTTGACGCCAAGGGCAAGCGCGTGGCGGCTTCGCATTATAATGGGGCGAGCCTGTGGTTTACCGCCTCTGGTGCCCTGGTTTCGCCGAAGCTGGAATGGAAGGGCAGCCATACCGGCGTTGCCATTCACCCAGGTGGCGAGGCGCTGGTGACGACGATGCAGGAAAATGCTCTGCATGGCTGGACGTTGCCGGAGGGCAAGCATATGCGCATGTCCGGCTATCCCGCCAAACCGGAATCCTTCGGTTTCACCAAATCCGGCAAGTGGCTGGCCACGGCGGGGGCGGAAAGCATCGTGCTCTGGCCGTTTTTTGGCGGCGGGCCGATGGGCAAGCCGCCAACCGAGCTGGGCATGGGCGACGGCATTGTGAAACGTGTGGCTTGCCACCCACGCTATGAGGTGGTGGCCGCCGGGTTTGATACCGGGATGGTGCTGGTGGCGGATGTGGCGCGCGAACGCGTGCTGCCGGTTTGCGGGCCGGGGCGCGGCAACATAACCGCCCTGGCCTGGAACGCCGATGGCGGGCAACTGGCGTTTGGCACGGAGACGGGCTTTGCCGCGGTGGTGGATTTCACCCAGGCGTAAGCCCGCCGGTTGCTTGGTTTCAGATGATGCCGCGGAACACAGCGCAAAGGGCAAAGACCTCCGCCGTGAGCGGCAGGTTTTTATGCGCGCAATAGCGGGTGGCGAGCTTGATCAGCTCTTTGATGTCGCGGCCGCTGAGTGCGGGGTAGCGCGCCAGCAATTCCTCTTGGAGCGGCTCAGGGATATCTGCCCCGAACTGTGCCGCCAAGGTATGCCATAGCTGGCGGGCCGCATCCGGGGGCGGGATATCGTAGCGGATCACCGCGATGCAGCGCGACAGAATCGCGTCGTCCACATCTTCCATCCGGTTCGTGGTCATGAACAGCAGGCCATCGAAATATTCGAGCGTGCGCAGGAACTCGGCGACGATGGCGTTGTGCTCAAGGTCGTTGTCACGCTTGCGGATGTAAACATCGGCTTCGTCGAGCAGCAGGATGGCACCCCAGCGCGCCGCGCGGCGCAGAATACGGGTGAGATTTGCCTCGACCGATTCCGCGGTGACGCCAAGCTGGCCCGAATGCACCCGGTAGAGCGGTTTGCCCACCACTTCGGCGTAAACCTCGGCGGTGAGGGTTTTGCCAAGCCCCGGCGGGCCTTTGCAGAGGATGGTGGTGCCGCCGGATTTACCCTCGATGATGTCTTCCGCCATCACATCGAGATCCGCGGTGAGGATGTCGATCAGGTCGCGATGCGCTGCCGGTAGCACGAGCCGCTCGCGCAGCTCGGGCTTGTAGATGTAGGGTTCAACATTCTCGACATGCACCCAGATGTTGCGGTGCTGCTCCAGGTGGAAAAGATAGAGATAGCAATGCATGGGGATATGGTCGAAACCTTGTTCGGTCCCTGCATCGCGCCAAAAATTCGAAGCGGTCATTGTCACGAAGCGCCGCTCCAGCGCTTCCTCATCGTTCACGCAGCGCGCGCCGGCGTGCTTTGGCAGGCGCACCAGGTCGAACTTGCTCAAGGGGGCGCTGGACCAGCCTGCATTTACGGTGAGGTATTGCTGGCCGAAATTTTGCTGCATCTGGCGGAAGCGTTTGGCATGGCGCTCATATTCCGCTTTGAACTCAGGACATTCCTTAAAGAAGCCATGCCCGGCCAGCAGCTCGGGGATGGTGCGGTTGATGATGTCGTTGGCGTCGACCACGATCGCCTGGGTCATGCCGGCATAGCGCTGGCGGGCGTCGTTGCGCGCCGCGTTGCCGGCCGCCTGCATGGTGTTGGCAAGCAGGCTGACAATGACGTAGGGTTTGCCTTCGTTGGGTGCCGCATAGCGCATTTCGGTAACCAGCCAGGGCAGCAAGACGCCATCAGGGCTGCGCTGATACAACCAGCCATCGATCATGTCGCGCTGCAGATAGGCGATCAACCCATTGATCAGCACATCGATTTTAGGGACTGTTCTGGCCGCTGGGGCGGAATGGATTTTGTCGAGCGCCAGCAATTGCAGCATCAACCCGCGCTCGCCGCTTTCGCGGCAGGTGGTGTAGAGGGCGTTCAGAGATTCAGCATCGAGCAGGCTGCTGGCGACCACGGCCCGGCCGCGTGCGGGCCTGTCCTTGCCCAGATGCTTCGCGAGCGAGGAATCCTCCGAAATTCTGTCGAGCAGTTTGTGCACGATCTCGTCGGGGAGGTCGAAATCCATCAGGGCAACAGTCATCAGCTTCTCTATCTTTATTGATGCGCCGGGGCAAAAAGCGGAGTCTTCGCGCCGGGCGCTGGCATTCGAAGCTCATTGTAGAGCCGAGGGAAGAGACGGTAAATCCGGTGTTCAGCCCAGTTTTGCGCCTTGGCGGATGAGCAGGGCCAGCACCGCCAGAAACTCAACGCCGTCCAGCCAGACGGAGAGCGTATGGCCTTGGTTGAAGGCGGCGGTGTTACCGGCTTGTTGATATGCATCAAGGCGCGGGATGAGCCAGAACCAGGCCCAGATGGTGGCGGCGAAAACCAGGCCCGGCACCAGCGCGGCGCGGCTGCGGCGCAGGCCGTACCCCAGCAGCGCCAGCCCGGAAGTGGCCAGCATGAAGCCGTAATAGCTGGGAAAACAGCTTTTCACGAAAGGCCCCGCCACGGCAAGCGGCAGCCGGGTGAAGGCCAGATAGGTGAAAATGGGAAACAGCAGCATCCCGCCCGCCAACAGGCCAAGGCCCGTGAGAGACAGGATGCCGCCGATCCGCATATTAGTAGCGGTAAGCCTCGTGCTTGAACGGGCCTTGCACGGCAAGGCCCAGATATTCCGCCTGTTTCGGGCTGAGCTGGGTGAGTTTGGCACCCACCTTGGCCAGATGCAGGGCGGCCACCTTCTCGTCCAGATGGCGGGGCAGCACGTAAACCTGCTTCTCATACTTGCCCGCCGGGGCGGTCCAGAGCTCGATCTGCGCCAGCACCTGGTTGGTGAAGCTGGCGGACATCACGAAGCTTGGGTGGCCGGTGGCGTTGCCGAGGTTAACCAGGCGGCCTTCGGAGAGCACGATGAGGCGCTTGCCGTCTGGGAACACCACTTCGTCCACCTGCGGCTTCACGTTCTCCCATTTATAGTTCCGCAGGCTCTCGATCTGAATCTCGGAGTCGA
>JAKBCH010000069.1 GCA_021808055.1 Pseudomonadota bacterium
GCTCCACCCTACCAGAAGCCCGAGGCGCTGCTGCACCGGGTGATCATGGCCGCCACCAGCCCCGGCGATATTCTGGTGGACCCGTTTCTGGGCACGGGCACCACCGCCGTGGTGGCCAAAAGGCTGCACCGGCATTTTATCGGCATTGAGCGCCACCCGGCCTATGTGGAGGCCGCCTGGGGCCGCCTGCGCACCGAGGAGCGCGCACCGCGCACCGCCGTGGTGGCACCGCCTTCCGGCAGGGAGACGCCGCGAATCGCCTTTGGCAGCTTCGTGGAACGCGGCATTATCCGCCCTGGTACACAGCTGATGGACAAGCAGCGCCGGTTTGCCGCTGAGGTGACGGCCGATGGCGGGCTGGTGAGCGGGAGCCATCGCGGCTCCATCCATCAGGTGGGCGCGGCGGTGCAGAACGCACCCAGCTGCAATGGCTGGACCTTCTGGCATTTTGAGCGGAATGGGCAGTTGCTGCCGCTGGATCTGCTGAGGAAGGAAGATCAGGAGGGATAAAGTTGTTCCCGTAATGTTCCACGTTGAACATTACTAACATTGCGTTATGCCTGGCGCTACCGCGCCACCTTGCCGGATTCGCCGATGAGCTTCTGCGCCAGCAGCACCGGAATAGCGGTGAACAGGATGATGGCGAACACCACCACATTCACCTCCGGCAATTGCTGGCCAAGGCGGATGGCGCCGAAAATCCACAGCGGCAAGGTGTTCTGCGCGCCGGCGGTGAAGGTGGTGACGATCACTTCGTCGAACGAAAGCGCGAAGGCCAGCAGCGCCCCGGCGCCAATGGCGCTGGCCATCATCGGCAGCTGGATAAGCCGGAAGGTGCGGAAGGCATCAGCGCCCAAATCCGCCGAAGCCTCGGTGAGGGAGCGCGGCATCCGCCGCAGCCTGGCGACCACGTTATTATAGACGATCACCACGCAGAAGGTGACGTGCCCGGCGACGATGGTCCAGTAAGAGAGGTTGACCCCCCAGAAAGCAAAATAAGCCGCCAGCGCCATGCCGGTGAGAATACCCGGCAGAGCAATGGGCAGCACGACGATAAAGCTTACCACCTCCTTCGCGGCAGATTGCATCCGCGCCACTGCCATGGAGGCCAAAGTGCCCAGCAGCATCGCCGCCAGCGTTGCCACCGAGGCCACCTCCAGCGAGAGCAACAGCGCCTGGCGCACTGCATCGTCATTCCAGGTATCGCCAAACCAATGCAGGGTGAAGCCGGTAATAGGCCAGGCCGGAATGGGTGCGGCCGAGAAAGCGTAGAGAATGATCACCACGATAGGGATGAACAGGAAGGCGAAGATAGCCGCGACAGCCGCCCAAATAAGTGTTTCAGAGCGCATCGAACGCCCCCAATTTCCGGGCGATGAGCAGGAACACTGCCATCACGCCTAAGGGCAGTACCGCATAGGCCGCGGCGAAGGGAATATTGTTGGTGACGCCGACATTGGAATAAACCACGTTGCCGATGAAATCCGACCCGCGCCCACCCACCAGCATCGGCGTCACGTAATCGCCCAAGGTCAGGGAGAAGGTGAAAATGGCCCCCGCCACCATGCCAGGCAGCGCCATGGGCAGCATCACGCGGCGGAAGGTGGAGAGGCCGCGCGCGCCCAGATCCGCCGAGGCCTCCAGCAGGCTGGGGGGAATGCGCTCCACACTCGCCGCCACGGGCAAAATCATGAAGGGCAGCCAGAGATAGGAAAACACGATCCACATGGCCCAGTTGCTGTAGCCGATATGCGCGCGCGGCAGGCCGATCTCTATCAGCGTCCAGTTCAGCAGCCCGTTATGAGACAGGATCACCCGCCACGCATAAACCCGCGCCAGATAGCTGGACCAGAGCGGCACCATCACCGCCGCCATCATCACAGCGCGCAAACGCGGGCCGGCCAGGCGGATCATCGCATAAGCTACCGGCCAGGCGAGGATCACATCCGTAATGGTAACCGCCGCAGCGATGCCGACGGTACGCAAGGCAATGCGGGTATAAACCGGCGTTGCCAGCAATTGCTGGAAATTAGTGAGGGAAAAACCCGGGATGAGGTTGCCGGAGAGGTCATCCACCGTCCAGAAGGAGGTGACTAGCAAGGCGCCTATGGCCGCGAGATACAGCCCCGCGAACCATAGCGCCGGCAGGCCGAGCAAGGCAGCGTTCGCCATGCCCGGCCTCCGCCAGCCCAGGGCGGAAAATGCCTTCTTGAGGTTCATCCCTTGATAATCTGCCATTCGCGCTGCCAGGCAGCATAATCCAGGCAGTCATGCTGGCCATTGCCGCAATCGGTTCGCGGGGTTTTCCAGAACTTGATCTGGTCGAAATAAGACGAAGGGGCGTTGGCATGGTACTGTTCGCAGGAGCCGGGCTGCTGGGCGTCCATCTCCTTGCAGGCCAGGGTGTTGGCCGGAGTTTCACCGAAATAAATCGCCTGCTCAGCCTGTACCTTGGGCGTGGTGACCCAGTTGATCCATTCATAGGCGCAGTTGGGGTGCGGGGCTTTTGCGGAGACCATCCAGGTATCGGCCCAGCCGGTGGCACCTTCCTGCGGGATGGTTTCCGCCACCGGCACCTTGGCGGCTTGCAGCGTATTGGTCTGGTACGGCCAGGCGGCACCCACCACGGCATCGCCTGAGGTGAAGAGCTGGATTTCGTCCGACGCCAGGGCCCAATATTTCTTGATAAGCTTGGACTGCGCCTGCAGCAGCGTCACCACCGCGTCCATCTGCGTCTGGTTCAGCTCATACGGGTCCGTGATGCCCAGCGCGGGGTCTTTCTTGGACAAATACAAAGCCGCATCCGCGATCTGGATGGGATTATCCGGCACGGTGATCTTGCCCTTATAAGCGGCGTCGTAAATTACCGACCAGGAAGTGGGTGCTGAGGAAAACACCTTGGTGTTATACAGCAGCGTGTTCGGCCCCCATTCGTAGGACACGCCGTAATGCACGCCCTTTACGGTGTTGAAGGCCGGGCCTTTGAGTTGCGGAATGAAGTTCTTCCAGGCCGGGATGAGCGCCATGTTGATGGGCTGCACATCGTGCCCGTAAATAAGCCGCAAAGTGGCATCGCCGGAAGCGGAAACGACATCGTACTGGTTGCCGCCGCCCGAGCGCATCAGCGCCACCATCTCGTCGGAAGAACCAGCATATTTTGCATGAACCTGGCAGCCGGTGGCGGCCTCAAAGGGTTTCACCCAATCGTCCTGCGCGTAGCCCTCCCATGCCACCACGTTCAGCACGCCCTCGCCCTGGCCGATGGCCTGCAAAGGTTCCGCCGCGGCGGCACCCTGCGCGAAAGGCAGAGACGCCGACACATATAAAGCCAGCCTGGCGAGGTTACGTTTAAAACCGTCTCTCATCACTGCTCTCCCTTGTTGATTGACCCACCGATGATAACTGACGCCGCGCGCGGCCAGGCCACCGTTACCGAATCCCCCGGTGCGAAACGCAGGCCGCCGTGCACGGGCACGATATTGGCTTCCATCACCTGCATGGTGCCGCCATCCTCCAGCGCCACGATGGCGCGGGTAATGGCACCGAGATAGACGATCTCTCGCACAGAACCATGCCGCTTCTCGAACCCTTCCGGCACCGCATGGGCGTGCGGCACCAGATGCAGCTTTTCCGGCCGCAGCAGCGTATTGCCGAGAATGTTGGAGGAGCCCACGAAATCCGCGACGAAGGCGCTGGCCGGGCGCTCGTAAAGGTCGAACGCGGTGCCGATCTGCTCGATCTTGCCCTCGCTGAACACGGCGATGCGGTCTGACATCGA
Organism: Pseudomonadota bacterium; assembly: GCA_021808055.1. Next base: position 3,779 of record JAKBCH010000069.1, read on the forward strand.
AAGCGCCTCATCCTGGTCGTGGGTGACGTAGATGAAGGTGATGCCGGTTTCCAACTGGAGGCGTTTGAGCTCCTGCTGCATCTGGTGGCGGAGTTTGAGGTCCAGCGCGCCCAAGGGTTCGTCCAGCAGCAGCACGCGGGGGCGGTTGACCATGGCGCGGGCGAGGGCCACGCGCTGGCGCTGACCGCCGGAAAGCTGGGCAGGTTTGCGGCCGGCGAAATTGGCGAGCTGCACCGCTGCGAGGGCTTTTTCCGCCTCCGCATGGGCTTCGGCCTTAGGCATCTTCTTGGCGCGCAGGCCGTAGGCAACGTTTTCCACCAGCGTGAGGTGGGGAAACAGCGCGTAGTCCTGAAACACCGTATTCACCGCGCGCTCAAACGGCGGCAGGGCGGCGACATCCTGGCCATCCAACAATATCCGCCCGGAATCAGGCTGCTCGAACCCCGCGATAAGGCGCAGAGTGGTGGTTTTGCCGGAGCCGGATGGGCCAAGCAGCGTGAAGAACTCACCAGCATGGACTGTAAGGTCCACCCGCGAGAGCGCCACCGCCCCGCCATAGGTTTTGGCAACGCCTTCAAGCTGTACGATAGGCTGGTTCACCAGCACCTCTGCGGTTATAGGGTTGAAGCCTGTATCGTCCATATTAGCAGGATTGCCACGCAACCCCCCCCTGCTTTGTTGACCTGTAAACACAGCCTCCGCCTGCTGTATTCCAGGGTCAACAGTTTTTACCGGCGGGGGCGCATAGTGGGATGAAAGCTTTATCAGTGAGGAGTGCCATGCCCGATCATCTGAAATTCTACATCAACGGCGAATGGGTGGACCCGGTGGCGCCAAACCGCATCGCGGTGATCGACCCCTCGACCGAGGAGGTGTTCACGCATATTTCCGGCGGCGCGGCGGCGGATGTGAACAAGGCGGTGGCCGCCGCGAAGGCGGCATTCGCCAGCTATTCCCGGTTTTCGCAAAAGGAAAGGCTGGAGCTGCTGGAAGCCTGCCTTGCCGAATACCACAAGCGCTATGACGAAATTGCCGAAGCCTGCGCCAAGGAGATGGGCGCGCCGATAGCCTTTGCGAAAGAGGCGCAGGCCTGGGTGGGGCAGAAGCATTTCGAGGCGACGATTGAGAAGCTGAAGAGCTTCAAATTCACCGAGCAGCGCGGCACCACCATGGTGGTGAAGGAGCCGATTGGCGTTTGCGGGCTGATCACGCCCTGGAACTGGCCGCTGAACCAGATTGTGTGCAAGGTGGCACCTGCTTTGGCCACGGGGTGCACCATGGTACTGAAGCCTTCCGAGATCGCGCCGATCAACGCGCTGATCTTCGCCGAGGCAATGCATGCGGCGGGCGTGCCGAAAGGCGTGTTCAATTTGGTGAACGGCACCGGGCCGGATGTGGGCCAGGTGCTGGCCGGCCACAAGGATGTGGACATGATGAGCTTCACCGGCTCCACCCGTGCGGGCACCATCGTGGCGCGCGAGGCGGCGGCGACGGTAAAGCGCGTCTGCCAGGAGCTGGGCGGCAAATCCGCGAACATTCTGCTGGATGATGTGGATTTGGACAGTGCCGTGCGCCAGGGCATCGGTGCGTGCTTCATCAATACCGGGCAGTCTTGCGACGCGGCGACGCGCATGCTGGTGCCCGCCGCGATGCACGACAAGGCGGTGGAGATTGCGGTGGACGAAGCGGAGAAGCAGACACCCGGCCCGGCCTTCACCGAAGGCACGGTGTTGGGGCCGCTGGTGAGCGAGTTGCAGTGGGACAAGGTGCAGCGGCTGATAAAGGCGGGCATCGACGAAGGTGCCACGCTGGCCTGCGGCGGCACCGGGCGGCCGGAAGGGTTGAACCGCGGCTATTTCGCCAAACCCACTGTATTTGCCAATGTGAAACCGGGCATGATAATCGAGAAGGAAGAGATTTTCGGGCCGGTGCTTTCCATTATGCCGTATGACACGCTGGAGCGGGCGGTGGAGATGGCCAATGACACGGTGTATGGCCTGGCGGCCTATGTGCAGGGCAAGGACATGGAAAAAGTACGCGATGTGGCGGCACAGATGCGGGCCGGGTCGGTGTATCTGAACTATCCGGACATGGATTTCTTCTCGTCGTTTGGGGGGTACAAACAGTCCGGCAATGGGCGGGAATACGCCGATTGGGCGATGCACGATTTCCTGGAGATCAAGAGTATCGTGGGGTATGGGGGGTAGTTTTATCCGACGATCTATAACAAAACGGGGCCGAATCTATGGTTCGGCTCCTTTTTTAAGGTCATTTAACTCTCAGGTTCGTTTCAAAATATACCAAAATTTTACTACATCAGAATATTTACAAATCGATACGTGATGTGCGAGATCAAGGCGCACAACCGTGGGTGTATTAGATGTCTGAGTTAGCGCGCTTTCCGTTACGACTTCGATTTAGTGGACCTGAAGTCGATAAGATCGGCGTTGACTTATATGATGGCGCGACATCCTTTCAAGGATTTTCACAAGCCCTTCAAATTGCTCTACACGCCTACATGTCAAAGAAAATTGTAAGCCGCGCAACTGCCCTCAAGGGAGCGCAAATCTATTTTGGAGCGCCAAAACACGGCAGTATAATTTTTGATTTCATCACCCTGATCGAAAAGTACCCAGCCACAACCGCATTGCTTAGCACCGGACCATTTTACGATTTTATAAAGTATTCCCTTTCTAAAGCCATTGGCCATTTCTCTGTAACGCCGGAAACACCTTCGATACGAAAACTCATCGAAGAAGACGAAACTTTTTTTGACTTTTTAGCCGAAAATCTTGAAGGAAGCCTACAGCGCGCGCATCGCGCAGTCGACAACGGAGTGCCTCAAATAACGCTAGAACGTCCTAGATCTGCACTAATCCGTTTTGATTCAACATCAAGCGAATGGGTTAATACTAGGGAAGTAAGCGCAACAGCGTTTGAGTTTACCGGAAACGTAACGAGGTATAACTCCATCAGTACTAATGGGCGGGCATATATTCGAGAACTCGGTCGAGTAATTCCTTTCCGGTTGGCGCCCAAATTTTTAGATAACAAACGAGGTTTGCTTACCTGGTCTCTGCACGGTGATACTACCGCTGGACTGAAAGACCTTAAAATCTGGGCGAATCGAGTTGAGTCAGCTCAGGGTGAAGTAAAAAGATTATTGTTTATCGATTGTGTTCAAGCTTAAAATGCAGACTTAACCTTCTAAACTCTAGTCGCCCCCGCCCCACCTTGCCCTTCCCCCAATTCCCAGCCTAGTCTCCCCCAATCAGAGGAAGACGCCGGCCACGGGGGACCAAAACACCGGGCGGGGGGAATCAAAAATATGGGGTTTGTGGCGGGGCGGGAGCCTCAGGTGGCATTATGCGCCACGGCGGGTCTGCTGCCGTTTTTGAAGGATATGGGCACGGATGCGGACCGGATTTTCGGCCCCGCGGGGATTGACGCGGGTGCGTTGAGCACGGGCAGCGAGGGCGGGGTCGCACTTTCTTCTTATGTAGAGGTGATGGAGCGCGCGGCGCGGCATTCCGGCAGGGGGGATTTCGGGCTGCTTTATGGGCGGGGGTTTCCGGCATCGAGCCATGGGCTGGTGGGGGATTTAGCACTTGCGGCACCCAGCATCGGCACCGCGTTGCGGCAGTTCACGGATTTATTCCCGCTGCACCAAGAGGCAAGCGAGGCCAGGCTGGTGCCGGAGGGGGAGTTTCTGCGGCTGGAATACCGGATTCTGGACTGGCGGATTTTCGAGCGCCGGCAGGACGCGGAACTCACCATCGCCATGTTCCAGAACCTGCTGCGGGAGGCTTATGGCCCAGGCTTCCGCCCGGCGGAGGTGCATTTTGAGCATCCCGAGCCCGAGGAGCGGGCCACGCATGAGGAAGTGTTTGGCGCGCCGGTGTTTTTCGGCCAGCGGACCAACGCCATCGTGTTCAGCCCGGGCGACCTCTCGCGCCGGATGAAAGGGGCGGATGCCGGGCGGTTCGCGCGGCTGGCGGCGGAGGCGTACCGGCGCCGGTTGCCGCAAGGGCGGGTGCCGCTGGAGGCCAGGGTGCGGGCGGAAATACGCTCCCGCCTGCCGGATGGATCGCCGCCGATACTGGATGTGGCGGATGCGCTGGGGCTGGCGCGGTGGACGCTGCAACGCCGCCTGAACGATCTCGGCCTAAGCTATGCCGAGGCGGTGCAGGATGTGCGGCGGGCGCTGGCGGCGAGTTATCTGCGCCAGCCGCATCTGAGCATTTCGGGCATTGCGCAGCTTTTGGGCTATGCGGAGCTGAGCCCCTTCTCCCGCGCCTGCCACCGCTGGTTTGGCGCCTCACCAGAGAGGATAAGGGCGGTATCCCGGCGGACCTCTTGACTTGACGAGCTGAGGGAGGCAAAGCCTGCCCCAGATTAAACCGCCGTGCTGCGAGGGTTCGCACCACGGCGCGTTTTGCGTTGTTTGGAGAGTGGCAGCATGTTCGACAATTTGTCGGGCAAATTCGGGGATATTTTCGACAGGCTCCGCCGGCGCGGGGCGCTGTCTGAATCCGATGTGAACGACGCGCTGAGGGAGATCCGCCTGGCGCTGCTGGATGCGGACGTGGCGCTGCCAGTGGTTAAGGATTTCGTCACCAAGGTACGGGAGCAGGCGGTGGGCGCGGAAGTGCTGCGCTCCGTCACCCCCGGCCAGATGGTCGTGAAGATCGTCAATGACGCGCTGATCGAGGCGCTGGGCGGCATGACGGTGCCGCTGAACATGAACGCCCCTGCCCCGCTGCCGATTTTGATGGTGGGTTTGCAGGGTTCGGGCAAGACCACGACCTCCGGCAAGATCGCCCTGCGGCTGAAGAACCGCGAGCGCAAGAAGGTGCTGCTGGCGAGCTTGGATACCCAGCGCCCGGCGGCGCAGTTACAGCTAGAGCAGTTGGCCCAGCGGGCAGAGGTCGGCAGCCTGCCGATCATCGCCGGGCAGACGCCGCTGCAAATCGCCCACCGGGCGATGGATACCGCGCGGCGCGAATCCTACGACGTGGTGATTCTGGACACTGCCGGGCGCTTATCCATCGA
>JAKBCH010000070.1 GCA_021808055.1 Pseudomonadota bacterium
GATAATCACCGCCTGGGCCTGATCCAGAATCTCACCTACCGTGCGGACTGGGCAGCCCGCCTCCCAGGCAACACTCTTCGCTCGCTCTGGATTCGGGTCAGCCAAGCCAATCAGCTTCGCGCGGGCAGCCGCCGCCAATTTCAGGGCGTGATAGCGCCCAAAATGCCCCGCTCCAATTAACCCTACCCGCAAACGTTCGCTCATGGCACTCTGGTATTCCGCTCTGGGGTTGCACGCAACGCTCAGCCCCGCCATACGGCAAGGGATTTTGCAAAAATTTGGAGCCAACGTGCTTTATTTCAGCCGCGCCAAAATCTTCGGCATCTTGTTGCTCTGCGGACTGGGCGTCCTGCTCAGCCTGCCTAACCTCTGGTCCCGTCCGGCCTTCTGGCCGGGTATTCTGCCGTGGACGCAAGTCCATCTCGGGCTTGATTTGCGTGGCGGCTCTTATCTGCTGCTGCAGATCGATACCGACGCGATCAAGAAACAGGATCTGAACACGCTGCTGGACCAAACGCGCCAGACCCTGCGCGCGGCCAAGCTTGGCTATACCGATCTGCATGTGGATCTGCCCAACCATCAAGTTCTGTTGCATCCGCTGTCTGACCAGGGCGATGCCGCAATGAAGGCCCTGCAAAAACTCATTAGCTATGCGCCCGGGGCAAACAGCCCTAGCGTCGCCGTGTCGCAAACGACAGCTGGCGCCATCGCCATCACTATTCCCCGGGCCACCCTGGCGGCGCGCGATTCTCAGGCCATTACCCAGGCTATTACCATTATTCAGCGCCGTATCGATGGCACAGGCGTCCTCAACGCCTCTATCGCCCGACAGGGACGCAATGAAATTGTTGTGCAGCTACCCGGCATATCCGACCCGGGCCGCGTAAAAAAACTAATCGGCACCACCGCGCACATGACCTTCCAAATGGTCGATTCGAACGCCACCCCTGGCGCGCCCCCTCCCCCAGGCGATGAATTGCTCCCCATGGCCAACAACCCGGAAAAGAAGCTGCCCGTATTCAGTAACGTCGCCGTGGACGGCTCCAGCCTCGAGGGCGCCCAGGCCAGCACAGACCCGCAGACCGGCCAATGGGTGGTGAATTTCACGCTCAACTCCGTCGGCGCGCGGGAATTCGCGGATGTCACCTCCAACAATGTCGGCAAGCTCTTTGCCATTGTTCTGGATGGCAAGATTATCGAAGCGCCAGTGATTCAGACGCCGATTACCGGCGGTTCCGGGCAAATTTCCGGGCATTTCACCGCCCAGTCGGCAACCGACCTCGCCCTGTTGCTGCGCGCTGGCGCACTGCCTGCCCCCCTTTCCATTGTTGAGGAGCAAAGCGTAGGGCCGGAATTGGGGGCCGATGCCATTCGTGCCGGCACCCTCTCGCTTATCGCGGGCTTCATCTTCGTGCTCGGCTTCATGGCTTTCTTCTATGGGCTGTTTGGCTGGTTTGCGAACATCGCGCTGGTCATGAATCTCGTGCTGATGCTCGCCATCCTTTCCGCCATGGGCGCCACCCTTACCTTGCCGGGCATGGCGGGTATCTTGCTCACGCTTGGCATGGCGGTGGACGCCAACATCCTGATCAATGAGCGCGTCCGCGAGGAGGTGCGCAATGGCCGCAAGCCCCTGGCCGCGCTAGAGGCCGGCTATAAGCGCGCTTACGCCACCATCATCGACAGTAACGTCACCACGCTGCTTGCCCACATCACGTTGTTCATTTTCGGCTCGCCACCTGTGCGCGGCTTTGCCGTGACCATCTGTGCCGGCATCATCACCACCATGTTCACCGCCACGGTGCTCGTACGGCTGATTACGTCGCGCTGGTACGTCGCCCGCCGTCCCGCCAGCCTGCCCGTCTAAGGAGCCTTCATGTTCTATCGGCCTATGTTCCGCTTCGTTCCGGACGGCACCAAAATTCGCTTCATGAATGGGCGCTTCGCGGGCCTTATCGTCTCCGCCGTGCTCTCAACCGCCTCCATCATTCTGTTCTTTTATCCAGGCCTCAATATGGGGCTCGACTTTAAGGGCGGCGTGGTTCTGCAGGTCCAAACCCCGACACCGCCCGACTTTGCCGCCCTGCGCGCGGCCCTGGCCAAGGCCGGCCTGCAAAATGCCGCCCTGCAAAGCTTCGGTAAGGGCGGTAAAGGCGTGCTGATCAGTCTGGAGAGCCGCGATTCCGCCGCGGCTACCCAAACCGCCATCGAACATGCGCAAACAGCGCTGGACAATGCCGCGCCTGGGGCGAAACTTCTCTCCACCCAAGCCATTGGCGCGTCTGTCTCACGCCAACTTTTCACCCAGGGGCTGGCAGCACTGGGGCTCAGCTTCCTAATGATTCTCGCCTATATCTGGTTCCGATTCGAATGGCAGTTCGCCGCCGGCGCGGTCACCACACTGATTTTGGATACCACAAAAACCATCGGCTTCATGGTCGTCACACGCATCCCATTCGATCTCGTGACCATCGCGGCGATTCTAACCATCATCGGCTACTCCACCAACGACAAGGTGGTGGTTTATGATCGGGTCCGCGAAAATATGCGTAAATTCAAGAGCATGCCCTTGCGGGATCTGATTGATCGCTCGATCAACGAGACATTGAACCGCACACTCGGCACTTCCGGCACCGTATTTTTGGCCGCTCTGCCCCTAGCGTTGTTCGGCGGCGCCGCTCTTTCGGGTTTCGCCTGGATTATGCTGTTTGGCATTATTGTGGGCACCTCGTCGTCGATTTTTATCGCCGCTCCCATTTTGCTATTTCTCGGAGAACGCCGCCTGCGTCGCAGCGCGGCTCAACCGAAGGCAAAGGAGAAGTAAAAAATTTAAACTGTTTTTTAATTTTTTAGTCGCCCTCCGCCTCAATTTTTGCTACTTCCGCGTTGTCTTACTGCTATTTTTTCACAAAACGCGGAATTTTAGATGTCCTATCAAGGCCAGCCCGACCCGGCGCTGTTGGCTTCAGTTCGGATTTTTTATCAGCCAATTGTCCGGTTATATGATGCACGGGCGGATTACGTCGAGGTTCTGATCCGGACCGCGAGCGCGGATGGATCGCTCACGGGGCCAACCCGCTTATTAAACGCCATGGATGGGGCAGAACATTCAATCCGCCTGACCATGGCGATCATGCGCCGAGCCTTAGCGGAATACCGGGCTTATGGTTTTGCCGCCCATGGGCTTAGCATCGCCTTCAACCTGCCGTTGGATGCGCTATTGCATCCAGAGCTGGTCCTGCAGATTGAGGCGTTGCGCGCCGGCAGCGGACTTGAGCCCAAGCATATACGTTTTGAATTGACGGAAGAGCAGCCCGTACATGACCTGGCTGCGGTACATGCCGTCATCACTGCGCTCCGTGAAGCCGGATACGGGTTGGCGCTGGATGACATAACCCCTGACATGCCGCATCTCGCCGCACTGATGCAAATGCCGATCCGCGCAATCAAACTCGATCGCAGTGTCGTGACCTCATCCACCCCAGGCGCGCATGATTTTATCCGCGACATGGTCAGTACCGCTCTCATCCAGGGGCAGGATATTATCGCCGAAGGTATTGAAACCCCCGCCCAGCACGAAATGATGCAGGCCAATAATGTCACCCATGGCCAGGGGTTTCTGTTTTCACATCCCTTACCGGCCGCCTTGCTGCGCGACTATCTGGCGGTGAGCCGGATACCAATCTGACGGCTCGCGATGCGTTGGCGGATGCCCTCAAGCTGGGCACCGCCCAGACAAAGTGGTGCACAGCTTTCCGCCTCGCGCCGCGCCTGCATCGCGCTGGGCAGCGTCACGATGCTCCCATCATCATTATCGAACAAACCACGATGGCCCGTATCGAGAAAACTCTCCGCCGGTGTGGAGTCGGCAAAAAGCACATCATGGCACGGCAGTTCCAGATGGTAATACGTCACACGCGGCACCTGATGGTCCTGATAAATATTGGACCAATTCAGCAATTCCTTGGCCGGCACCAGAACGCCATCCAGATACAGCGCATGGTCAGGTGAAACCGCCAAACGGCGCGAGGGCACCCCGTCAGCCAGCGCGCCTGGTTCAATAACCACAGGGCGCACGGTTTCCGGGCGCAATTGTACGCTCAAATCGAGTTCCCGCCGCCCAATCCAGGTGATGGGCCGTTCCTCACCCTCGCGGGTGATCACCAAATCGCCCTCGCGCAAATCCTCCACGGGGACCTCGCCGCGCGGGGTTAAAATTCGTGTTCCCGCGGCAAAGCACGGATTCACAGGCGTCTCGGTGGTGAACACGGCATCGACAAACGGATGATTGCTGTTCGGATTTGCCCGGATATCCGAAAATCCCAGCACCAAGGTGGCGCTATTGGCCGCCGTGCCAAACAAAGCCTGCGCCATCTGGTCGATGACATGTGCCTCATTCGTATCCAACGTGAAAGGTGCTGCTGGTCCGGGCACCACCGTGCCATTCTCGATCAAGATGATATCGCCATTTTGCGCGGCAAAGGTCGCGATATTGGCGAAATCGGCATTATCCACCGCCGCTGTACTGGCCACATCCAGTTCCGAGAACAGGCTTTTGACCACCTGCAGCGTAACCTGATCGCCGCCAATCCCATAGGTTCCGGGCTGAAAATTAAGCACGGTCCCGCCGAAATAGCCGCTGGTGGTCAGATAGCCCGCATTTGTCGTGGTGGTTACCCCCAAGCCGCCATTTTGGAAAATCAACACACCATCGCTTGCGGTGTTATTGAGAAATTCGATGTTTGTACCCAGGCTGAGCGGCTGTGTGATCGTCAGCGTACCGCCAGAGGCTATACTGTAGCTGTTGCTCGCCATTCCCATTCCCGCCGGTACGACACGGCGCGGCACAATGCGCGCACCGCCTTGGGTAACCGGACCATAACCCTAGATTGTACCCGATATGGTTAACGAATCAACAAACAGCATTATGATTTACACGATAAACCCACCGCCCAGGACACGTTCGCCCTCATAAAACACCGCCGCCTGCCCTGGTGCTGCCAGGGCAGGTTCATCCAAAAGCAAAACCGCTTCCTCCCGCGCTTGGGGAATAATCCGCACCGGGCGCACCTCATCGCGCGCGCGCAACTTCACACCAGCCCGCAATTCGCGCGGTGCTGTCAGCCAATTCACCGCGCGCAGCTGTACCTTGGCACTTTGTACCCCGCGCGGGCCAACAATAATGCGCTTTGTTCCCGGCTCAATTTTTTTCACTACCATATGAGCGGCCGCATTGGGCAGGCGTTTAGCCTGGCCAATCGTATAGCGGGCAATGCCCTGATGCGCGCCCAGCACCCGACCGTCCTCGGTCACAATCTCACCATCCTCCAGCGCGTCGGGACGGTATTTTTCCACCACATCGGCATAACTGCCGCTGGGCACAAAACAGATATCCTGACTATCCGGTTTTTCCGCCACGGCCAGCCCCATCTCGACGGCCAGGGCGCGCACTTCGGCCTTGGAGGCGTAATGCCCCAGCGGAAACCGGCAAAATTCAAGCTGTTCACGGGTGGTTGCGAACAAAAACCAGCTCTGGTCCCGAGTGGCATCGACGGCTTTATGCATTTCAGCGCCGTCCGCCCCTTCTATCCGGCGGACATAATGGCCCGTGGCCAGCGCCTCGGCGCCAAGATCGCGGGCCATCTCCAGCAAATCCCCAAATTTAAGATGCTGGTTGCAGGCAATGCAGGGCACTGGCGTCTGCCCGCCAGCATAGGAATCGGCAAAGGCGGAAATCACGCTTTGCCTGAACCGCACTTCAGAATCGACAACATAATGCGCAATGCCCAGCTTATCGGCGACACGCCGCGCATCATGAATATCCTGCCCAGCACAACAGGCGCCCTTGCGGCTGGTGGCGGCCCCATGGTCATAAAGCTGCAGGGTCACGCCAATGACCTCATGGCCTTCGCGGGCCATCAGCCCGGCCACGACCGAGCTATCGACCCCGCCGGACATGGCGACAACGACTTTCATCCTGCCTTCTTACTCGCCGGCAAACGAACGGTCAGCCCATCCAGCGCCTCGGTGATGACGATCTGGCAGCCCAGGCGGGATGTTTTTTCCAGTCCGAACGCGACATCAAGCATGTCTTCCTCATCCTCGGTCGGCGGGGTCAGCTTGTTGAACCAAGCCTGATCGACGATGACATGGCAAGTGGAACAGGCAAGCGAACCTTCGCACGCCCCTTCAATATCCACACCATGCTTATGCGCCACCTCGAGCACGGAAAGGCCGAGCGGCGCCTCCACCTCGCGGGCCTGCCCATCACGTTCCACAAAAATCATCTTCGGCATCACATAAAATTCCCTCGATTCACGGCCATGGCACGGCCCAGCTCCATATTCTGGCCTCTGCCGGCCCTGCTAGACGGATCGGGCCTGCCCGCGCAAGGCACGGTCAACCATGCGCGTATAGGCGGTAATGAATTTTTCCACAGAATCAGCTGCCATGTTCCATGGCAGCGAGACACGAATGGCCTGCCCTGCTAGGCTATCATATCCCATGGCGGTAAGCACGTGACTCTGCGTCACCTTCCCCGATGAACAAGCCGACCCGGCGGAAACCGCAAATCCGGCCATGTCCAAGGCAATAAGCTGGGTCTCGGCCCGCACGCCAGGCAACGCCAAGCAGCTTGTATTTGGCAGGCGCGGTGCACCACCCCCCATCACCACGGCCCCGGCCTTGGCGCAGGCAACCTCTATCTGGTCACGCCATTGGCCAATCTGTTCAGCTTCATAGGAATCGTTCAGCGCCGCAGCCAAGCCCATAATCGCTGGCAGCGCCTGCGTGCCGCCACGGCGGCCCAATTCTTGTCCGCCGCCGCGCATCAGGGGATCAATTTCCAGACCAGGACGCGTCACAAGGCCCCCCGCCCCCATCGGTCCACCCATCTTATGCCCCGACAAGGCAACGCTCGCCGCCCCCAAAGCCAGCCAGTCGCGCGGCATACGGCCCGCTTCCTGAACCGCATCCACATGCAGCAGCGCGCCATGCGCGGCACATAGCCGGCCCGCCATGCCAATATCGTGCAACACGCCGGTCTCGTTATTGGCCGCCATCAGGCACAGCAGCGCATGGGGGGTGCGCGCCAGCATTTCCTCCAAACTGGCAAAATCCAGCGTGCCATCGTCATTCACGGGCACAAATATTGCCCCTTGGGCGGCGGCACGTATGGAGTCATGCTCCGTCGCGCCAACCAGCAGAGGCCGCCCCCGCCCCAGCGCATGAACGGCAAGCGCATTGGCCTCCGTTGCGCCGGCGCAGAAAATGACATCCGCCGGACGCGCCGCACAAAATTGCGCTACCTTTTCCCGTGCTTCCTCAAGCCGCTTGCGCGCCCAGCGCCCAGGCTGGTGGATAGACGAGGGATTTCCCGTTATCTCCAATGCTGCCAGCAGGGCAGCCCGCGCCGCCGGGCGCAATGGCTCGGAGGCATTCGCATCAAGATAAATCATAGGGTTAGACGTCGAAGTTCTGTGGCAGCCGGGCAATCCGGTTTTCCAACGCGGTCAGCTCAGCGCGCAGCAGCTCCACCTCATGCAGCAGCGGGTCAAGGCATGGATCGCACGGCGTGCCATAGGCTTCGAAACGCGGCTTTCGCTCAGTCCGCTCCACCGGGCGGGCGGGAATGCCAACCACGGTAGTGTCCGCCGGCACGGGCGCCACGACAACGGCATTGGCGCCAACCCTGGCGTTATCACCAATCTCAATCGCGCCTAGCACCTTGGCCCCCGCGCCAATAATGACATTATTGCCCACGGTTGGATGACGCTTGCCATGGGCCGAACTGGTGCCGCCCAATGTCACCTGATGGTAAATATAAACATCGTCGCCAACTTCGGCTGTTTCGCCGATGACAACCCCCATCCCATGATCGATGATAAATCGTCGACCAATCCGCGCACCAGGATGAATTTCTATCCCCGTGAGAAAACGCCCAATATGTGAGACAAACCGCCCCAGCGTGAACCAGCGATGCCGCCACAGGAAACTCGACACACCATGAATAACAACAGCGTGCAGCCCCGGATAGCAGAGCAACACCTCCAAATGTGACCGGGCTGCGGGATCGCGTTCACGATATGCCCGGACCGTCTCCGCTAAAAACATAAGGGCCATGCGAATTTCCGTGGATAAACAGGCCAGAAGCAGTCTATATTAAGAAACCTTAGGGGAAACCCGTATTAAACCATCCGTAATGTCACCCAAGATCTGGAGGAGCATTTAGTTATCCGGACCCGCGAGGTCAACTTTCCACGGGATTGGACGCGCCAATGTGCGTAAGGTTGTCCGGTTTATGTTTGGGGCCCTCCGCCGCAATACCAACAGACGACACGGAATTGATGAAAGACGAGTTAAAAGAATGCCTGAAGTGATGTTCGCCGGCCCAGAAGGCCGCCTCGAAGGACGCTACCACCATGCCAAGGAGCACGGCGCCCCGCTGGCGCTGGTTTTGCATCCGCATCCGCTGCATGGCGGCACGATGAATAACCGTATTACCTATTCCATGTACCAAGT
>JAKBCH010000071.1 GCA_021808055.1 Pseudomonadota bacterium
TTTCCAAGCTGAAAAGCACCTATGCGGATGCGCTGGTGGGGCAGATTGATGCGCGCACGGGAAGGGTGCACACGAATTTCCAGATGGCGGCGACAACCACCGGCCGGCTTTCCTCAACCGACCCGAATTTGCAGAATATTCCTATAAGAACCGAGGAAGGGGCGCGGATACGCAAGGCATTTATCGCCGCCCCTGGGCATAGTTTGATCTCGGCGGATTATTCGCAGATTGAGTTGCGGTTGCTGGCGCATGTGGCGGATATTCCGGCGCTGAAGGAGAGCTTTGAGAAGGCCGAGGATATTCATGCCCGCACGGCATCCGAAGTGTTCAACGTGCCGATGAAGGATATGGATAGCGCCACGCGGCGGCGGGCCAAGGCAATTAATTTCGGCATCATCTACGGCATTTCGGCGTTTGGGTTGGCGCGGCAGCTTGGCATTTCCTCCGGCGAGGCCAAGGCTTATATCGACGCGTATTTCAAACGCTACCCGGAAATTCGCAGCTATATGGATAGCACGAAAGAACAGGCGCGGACGGACGGGTTTGTGTTAACGCCGTTCGGGCGGCGCTGCTGGGTGCCACGGATAAAAGATAAAATTCCGGCGTTGCGCGCCTATGCGGAACGCCAAGCGATTAACGCGCCGTTGCAAGGCGGGGCTGCGGATATCATCAAACGCGCCATGGTGAAATTGCCGAAGACGCTGAAGGATGCAGGGCTTTCAGCAAAGCTGCTGTTGCAGGTGCATGATGAATTGCTGTTCGAAGCGCCGAATGATGAGGTGGAACAAGCCGCGGCGCTGGTGAAAGAGGTGATGCAGAACGCGGCTGAATTGTCAGTGCCGCTGGTGGTGGAAACGGGCGTGGGTAAGAATTGGGGGAAGGCGCATTAGTTGGAAACGGCCAATGAAAATCTATTAGATATAAACCGCATCCTCAGAAAGTTAAAGCGTGAGGCCCTTTCTCGATCCATGCTACTCAACATAGTGTGGTTTGCAAGTATCTTTTTGCTTCAAGATACGAGTTGGATATGGTTTGGGTTTCTTTGTTTTTGTTCAATTTGCAATCTCTATTTTTTTCTTTCCTTTATCGTAAAAATTTTTAAGCATAATCGTTGTGATGTATATGATTTGTTTCTTTGTTTTTCTCAGGTAATCCAATTTGTAATTCTTTATACGGCTCTTTACAAAAGCATGGGCCTAGAGGTGGTTGGAGAAAATTTGAAAGTATATGATGGAGTTTCTGCTCTAATTTTTTCTCTTGGTTCACTTACCACTATGAGTTTTGGCGATTATTCTCCAGTCAATCATCTGGAAGAATTCCTTGCTTATTCCGAGGCGGTTCTTGGCTATCTTATTCTAGCGTTGACGGTAACTATTATGCCTATCGCATTTAAAAGCGTAGGTAAAAGTAAATAGCACAATGTTATCTAAATCTCTGTTCATTACTTTAAATCGGCAACGCGCCTTCCTTCATCCGCTCCATCGCAAACCGGCTCGAAACATTCCGCAGCGGCACCATCTCAATGAGCTTGCGGTAGAACGCGTCATACGCGGCGATATCCGCCACCACCACATGCAGCAGATAATCCACATCGCCGCTCATCCGCCACGCCCCCACAATCTCCGGCGTTTTGTTTACAGCTTCATGAAATTTATCCAGCCAGGCGGCGGAGTGGTCGCTGGTTTCCACCGATACAAAAACCGAAACCGGCAGGCCGAGCCTGTCCGCGTCCAGCACGGCCACGCGGGCTTTGATGATGCCGGTTTCTTCCATGCGCTTAATCCGCTTCCAGCACGGCGTTGCCGTTAGCCCCACTTTGTCGGCGATGTCGTTCAGCGAGAGCGAGGCGTCCGCCGCCAGCAGGCGCAGGATAGAACGGTCGATATGGTCCAGCTCGGTCATGGTTCGGAAAGCTCTTTCGGGCAATGTGTCAAACGGCGGGCGGCGGAAGGCTCTTGCGGTGGCAACGAAATCGCAGTAGAGGCCTCCTCGGGTCACGCCTCCCCACCGGGGCGCTTTTCTTCTGTAAGGGAGATGTTTTATGGCAGATTTTTCTCCAGCCGCCAAGCCTGCGCTGCGTCCGCAGAACCCCAATTTCTCTTCCGGCCCGTGCTCCAAGCGCCCTGGCTTCTCGCTCGCCGCCCTTGAAGGCGCGCTGCTCGGCCGTTCCCACCGCGCCAAGGAGCCGAAAGCCCGCATTGCAGAGGTCATCTCCCGCTCTAAATCCGTCCTCGGTATGCCGGAAGGCTGGCGCCTGGGCATTGTTCCGGCGTCAGACACCGGTGCGGTTGAGATGGCGATGTGGTCCTTGCTCGGTGCGCGCCCCGTAACGGTGATGGCGCAGGAAAGCTTTTCCTCTGGCTGGGTGACGGATGTGATGGAGCAGCTTCAGCTCCCCGACGCCCAGATTATTGAAGCCGATTACGGCAAGCTGCCCGATCACACGCAGGTGGATTTCAACCGCGATGTGGTGCTCACCTGGAACGGCACCACCTCCGGCGTACGCTTCCCGAATGGTGATTTTATTCCGGCCGACCGCGAAGGGCTGGTGATTGTGGATGCAACCTCCGCCGCGTTTGCCATGGAGCTGCCATGGGACAAGCTGGATGTTGTCACCTGGTCCTGGCAGAAGGTGATGGGCGGCGAGGCGGCGCATGGTATGCTGGCGCTCTCCCCGCGCGCGGTTGAGCGGCTGTTAACCTACACGCCCGCCTGGCCGCTGCCGAAAATTTTTCGCCTTACCTCTGGCGGCAAGCTCATCGAAGGTATTTTCGAGGGCGAGACGATCAACACCATCTCCATGCTCTGCGTTGAAGATGCGCTGGATGGCCTGCGCTGGGCCGAGAGCCTTGGCGGGCTGAAAGGGCTGATCGCCCGTTCCGAAGCCAATTTCAGGGCCGTTTCCAAATGGGTTGAGAGCAATGCGCGTGTGAGCTTTCTGGCGGAAGCCGCCGAAACGCGCGCCTGCACCTCCATGTGCATCGCCATCACCGCGCCCTGGTTTACGGCGCTGGATGCAGAGGGCAAGGCCAAAGCGGCCAAGGCTATCGCCGCATTGCTGGAGAAAGAGAAGGCAGCGTTTGATATCGCCAGCTACCGCGATGCCCCGCCGGGTCTGCGTATCTGGGGTGGTGGCACGGTTGAAACGTCTGATATCGAGGCGCTGCTGCCCTGGATCGATTACGCAATCGACACGGTTGGTGCCATCTAAAACATGTTTCCGCGCGGCGTTATAAACCGCGCCTCAAGGAATTCTTTATATGGTCAAGGTTCTGATTAGCGACAAGCTCTCGCCCGCCGCCATCGAGATTTTTAAAAGCCGCGGCGTGGAAGTTGATGTGAAAACCGGCCTCACCCCGGCGGAGCTGCGCGATATTGTTTGGCAGTATGATGGGCTTGCCATCCGCTCCGCCACCAAGG
This sequence comes from Pseudomonadota bacterium, assembly GCA_021808055.1. The sequence continues at coordinate 3,421 of JAKBCH010000071.1, forward strand.
TGACGAAAGAAGTGCTGGAAGTGGCGACGAATTTAAAAGTCGTCGGCCGCGCTGGCATCGGCGTGGATAATGTGGATGTGAAATCCGCCACCTCGCGCGGCGTGGTGGTTATGAACACGCCTAATGGCAACGCCATCACCACAGCTGAGCACGCAATTGCGATGATGTTCGCGCTGGCCCGGCAATTGCCGGAGGCGACGGCCTCCACCAAGGCCGGCAAGTGGGAGAAAAACCGCTTCATGGGCGTGGAGCTGACCAGCAAGGTGCTGGGGCTTATCGGTTGCGGCAATATCGGTTCCATCGTGGCGGACCGTGCCGTAGGCTTGAAGATGAAGGTGCTGGCGTATGATCCGTTTCTTACCGAGGCGCGGGCCATTGCGCTGGGTGTGGAAAAGGCTGATCTGGACACGATTTTTGCCAAGGCGGATTTTATCACCTTGCACACGCCGTTGATCGAGGCGACGCGCAACATCATCTCCGCCGAGGCGATTGCGAAGATGAAGAAGGGCGTGCGCATCATCAATTGCGCCCGTGGTGGGCTGGTGGATGAGGCCGCGTTGTATGATGCGCTGGTCTCTGGCCATGTTGCCGGCGCGGCGCTGGATGTGTTCGAGTTGGAGCCCGCCAAGGAAAGCCCGCTCTTTGCGCTGGAAAATGTGGTCTGCACCCCGCATCTGGGCGCTGCCACCAACGAGGCGCAGGAGAATGTAGCGTTACAGGTGGCGGAGCAGATTTCAGATTTCCTGCTGACCGGCTCTGTGACCAATGCGTTGAACATGCCGAGCGTTTCCGCCGAGGAAGCGCCGCGCCTGCGCCCGTATATGGAGCTGTGCCGCTTGCTGGGTGGTTTCGCCGGGCAGCTTACGCGCGTGCAGGATGGCGCGATCCAACGTATTCTGGTCGAGTATGAGGGTGCGGCGGCACCGCTCAACCATCGCCCACTGAACGCCACCGCTTTGGCCGGATTGCTCGGCCCGGTGATGGAAGGTGTGAACATGGTGAACGCCCCGGTTCTGGCGCGCGACCATGGCATTGAGGTGGCAGAAGTTGTGAGCGACCGCAGCGGCGATTACCAAACTCTGGTGCGCATTTCTGTCACCACCGAGAAAGGCACTCGCTCGGTTGCGGGCACGTTGATCGGCAACGGCAAGCCGCGTCTGGTGGAAATTAAAGGCATCAAGGTGGAGGCCGATTTCGCGCCGCACATGCTGTACGTGACCAATAAGGATAAGCCCGGGTTTATTGGCCGGTTTGGCATGACGCTGGCGGATGCGGGCGTGAACATCGCCACCTTCCATCTGGGCCGCGCGGCTGAGGGCGCGGACGCGATCTGCCTCGTCTCGACCGATGGCGAAACGCCGGAAGCGGTGCTGGATGCCGTGCGCGCCCTGCCGCTGGTGATGCAGGCGAACAATCTGGCGTTTTAAGCGAAGAAATTTATTGGTGTAGTTTAAACAAAAAGCCACACCAATTATTTCATACTTTTGCTGTTAACCCCGCCACCCATAACCCGCCGCCATGCGCGCTTACGGCTTCTCCTGCTGGCACCAGTGCGGCGTCCATCGCGCCCAGTGCTTCGCCGTTTAAAACAAGCTTTTCCAGCGCCAGCACCAGATGCGCCGCCGCGCCAGCAGCGCGCTCCAACCCCGCCGCCGCGTAATCCAGCGTCGCCGTGAAGCATTCCGGGTCGAACATCAAATTGATATCCCGCACCATCCCGTCCAAAGGCGCGCCAAAGGTTGGCGCATCACCAGGAAAGGCGAAGGCTGGGCCACCCGGCGTCAGTTCAACGGGAGCCATGCCGCGCACTTCCAGGCGCAGCCGCCCCTCTAATATCCCCATCAACCGTGAGATTCCGGGAAAAACCGAAAACGACCCGGCCTCTTTCACATCCGCCAGGCTCATCCGCCACCCAAACTCCCGGCCCTTGCCCGGCGTGCTTGCCACCAGACGGGTCATGCCGCCGCCATTTTTCCAGGGCGTTTCAGGCCGTGCGGTTGCTTTGAACAATTCCACCATAATGCTTCCAGCCTCTTGGTTGCGCGCAAGTGGTCCTTTACGCCGCCACCCACCGCGATTACTTCATGTAAGCATATGTTCAGGGTGAAGTGCATCCCGAAGGAGTGCAGATGATAAGCCGCGTGATCCCAGTTGAGCCTTTTGTACTTGTCGTTTTCGGGGCCACGGGAGATCTTTCCCGCCGCAAGCTCATTCCCGCGATGTTCGAGCGCGATGCCGCCGGGCAGCTTCCCGCGGACGTCGTGCTTATCGGCGTTTCGCGCGGGCAGTTATCACAGGAGGAATTCGCCGCCCTGGCCAAAGAGGCTGTGGAAGAGCATGTGCCAAAGGTGGAACGCCCGGCTTCGCTTATGGAGCGGTTTGCAAAGCGCCTGCGCTACATTTCCGCTGATGCCACGGGCGAGGCCGGCTGGGAGGATCTGGCAGCGCAATTGGCCCAATATAAACAGCATACCATCGTCTTTTATCTTGCCACCGGCCCGGCTTTGTTTGGGCCTATCTGTGAAAATCTGGACCGGTTTAATCTGGCGCGGGGAAACACCAGGGTGGTGGTGGAAAAGCCTGTCGGTAAAGACAGTGACTCCGCCCATGCGGTGAATGAGGCGATCGCCCAAGTGTTCCCGGAAGATCGCGTTTACCGGATCGACCATTATTTGGGCAAAGAGACGGTGCAGAACCTGATGGCGCTGCGTTTTGCTAATGGCTTGTTTGAACCTTTGTGGAACGCCGCGCATATCGACCATGTGCAGATCACCGTGGCCGAAGCCCTGGGGGTTGAGGGCCGGGCTGGGTATTACGATACCGCGGGGGCGCTGCGGGACATGGTGCAGAACCATATTCTGCAACTGCTCTGCCTGGTGGCAATGGAGCCGCCCGCGATGCTGGATGCCGATGCGGTGCGCGATGAAAAGCTGAAGGTGCTGCGGGCGCTAAAACCCATGGAAGCGCCCAATTGGGTGCGCGGCCAGTATCGCGCCGGGGCTTCCGCTGGTGGGCCGGTGCCGGGCTATCTGGAGGAGCTTGGCGCGCCGGAAAGCCGGACGGAAACCTTTGTGGCGCTGAAGGCCGAAATTGAAAATTGGCGCTGGGCTGGCGTGCCGTTTTATCTGCGTACCGGCAAGCGGCTGGCCGAGCGCGTGTCGGAAATCGTCATCACCTTCCGCCCGGTGCCGCATTCCATGTTTGGCCAGGGGGCGGGGCCGATTGTTCCAAACCGGCTCGTGATCCGCCTGCAGCCGGATGAAGGGGTGAAGCTCTGGCTGATGATTAAAGACCCTGGCCCTGGCGGTATGCGGCTGCGCCCGGTGCCGCTGGATATGAGCTTCGCCTCGGCCTTTGCCGAGCGTAACCCGGATGCCTATGAGCGGCTGATGATGGATGTGGTGCGCGGCAACCAAACTTTGTTCATGCGCCGTGACGAGGTGGTGGCGGCCTGGGCCTGGATTGACCCGATATTGGAAGCATGGAGCCAGTCCCCCGAGCCGCCGAAGCCTTACACGGCAGGCACCTGGGGGCCGAGTGCCGCTATTGCGCTGATTGAACGAGACGGCCGCACCTGGGCTGATGGCGGCATGTGATGCAGAGCTTTCCAAACCGGGAGGCGCTGGCAAAAGCGTTGGCGCAGGATGTTGCGGCGGCCCTTTCCGCCCGTCTTGCCGTGCAGGTGGAAGCCATGCTGGCGGTTTCCGGCGGCAGCACGCCGGGGGCGTTTTTCGCGGCGCTGAGCCAGGCTCCTTTGGACTGGTCCCGGGTGATCGTAACGCTGGTGGATGACCGCTGGGTGCCAGAGGAAAGCCCCCGCAGCAACGCGGCCTTGGTGCGGCGGCATCTGCTGGTGAACAATGCGGCGGCGGCGCGGTTCATCCCGCTTTATAATGGCGCTGCCTCGCCGCAAGCCGGGCTGGCGGCTTTGGAGGCGCAGTTTGCACAATTACCCTTGTCTCTGGTGGCGGCGGTCTTAGGTATGGGGGAGGATGGCCACACGGCGTCTTTCTTCCCTGGCGGTGACCGCCTGGCAAATGCGCTGGCACCAGCGCAAGGGCAGCGCTTTGAAGCCATAACCGCGCCGAATGCGGGCGAGCCGCGCATCACCCTCACGCTGCCGGTGCTGCTGAAGGCGGATTTGCTGGCCGTGCACATAGAAGGTGCCGCCAAGCGTAAGGTTCTGGGCCAGGCTTTATCCGAAGGGCCGATTGAGGCCATGCCCGTGCGCGCCGTGCTGCGCCATGACCCGAAAATATACTGGAGCCCCTGATAATGGTTCATCCCGCGCTTGCCGCCGTTACCCAACGCATTATCGAACGCAGCCGCTTGCGGCGCGGGCTTTATCTGCAACGCGTGAGTGCTGCGGCCAGCACCAAACCAAAACGTCAGGCGCTGGGTTGTGCGAATCAGGCACATGGTTTCGCGGGTTGTGGGGCTGGCGATAAATCTGTGTTGCGGGACGGCACCGGGCCCAGCCTTGGCATCGTGACGGCCTATAACGACATGCTTTCCGCCCACCGGCCTTATGAGAGCTATCCGGAGCTTATCCGAGATGCCGCGCGCGCGGCGGGTGGTGTGGCGATGGTGGCGGGCGGCGTGCCGGCGATGTGCGATGGCGTGACCCAGGGCGAGGCGGGCATGGAGCTTTCGCTCTTCTCGCGGGACGTGATCGCGCTGGCCACCGGCGTGGCACTCAGCCATGCCACCTTCGATGCCGCCTGTTTTCTTGGTATTTGCGACAAGATTGT
>JAKBCH010000015.1 GCA_021808055.1 Pseudomonadota bacterium
GATGCAGCACCGCCGGTATAACCCGCCACGGCCTGGGTTACGCCTTTCACATGCTCATACACACCCTGCACGCCCCAGAAACACCCGCCGGAGAGAATGGCGGTTTCGCTGGTGGCGGCATCTGGCGGATTATAAGCCGGGGCGGGCACGGAAACAGCTTGCGCCAGCCCACTGGAGGGGACGGCAAGTAACAGGACTGAAAAAAATAAGTTGCGCATTGTCTGCACCTGAGTTTGGAACAAGGGTTGAGGCTGCGCTTCAGGCGTTTCTCTGTCCAGGCATGGTTTCAATGCCTTTCACGCATCTCAAAAGCTTAAAAATCTTCTGGTTGAAAAACCGAAATCGCGCTTTACTTCGAGACATATAAGGCGCGTGCCGCATTGGCGCATAAGTGGGGGAACAAGAGCGTGATGATGTCTTTGAGTGAATCCCGCAATTTCATTGGTTTAGATAAGGGGCGCGTCTATCCAGGCGGTGACCAATATCCGCAGGATATTTATCCTGAGGCCATGAGCGGGCATGTGAGCATCGAGCGCCCAGGGCTTGAGGCGATTTCAGCCGCCCTGAGAGAAGGGGTGGCCGATTGGCGAATGTTCCGGACGGATGTGCTGGTGAATGTCGTCATCTATCCCCTGGCTTGCGCGCTTTTAGCCGGCGTTATCCTCGACCGCGCGTTGCTGCCTTTTATCTTCCCCATCTGCGCCGGCGTGGCGCTGGTTGGCCCTGTCGCCACCATCTGGTTCGCGGCCCTCAGCCGCCAGCGGGAACGGGACGGCACCGCAACCTCTGACGCCGCCGCCGCAATTTTCGATTCGCCCCGGCGGCTTACCGTGCAGGCCCTGGCGCTGCTGCTCATCGGGCTGTTCGCGCTATGGATCGTGGTGGCAGGTGTGCTCTATAGCCTCACCCTCGGCCAAGTCGCGGGCGGGTCTTTCCTTGGCAATCTTTTCGCCACCACGCCCGGCAATATCATGCTGGTGCTGGGCATGCTGCTGGGCGCGGGCTTTGCAATTGTGGCGCTGCCGATTGGGCTGGTGGGGTTTCAATTGGCGCTGGACCGCGAAATGGGGGTGGGCGAGGTGATCGCCCTCTCCCTTCGCACGGCATTGGCGAATCCAAAGCTGTCTCTAGCCTGGGGCGGTGTGGTTGTGGCCGGGCTTGTCCTCGGCGCGCTCCCCGGTTTGCTGGGGCTTTCCGTCGCAGTGCCCATTTTGGGCCATGCCAGCTGGCATCTCTACCGCCGGTTATTGACTGACGCATAACTAAAAACAGCGGGTTTCCAGGGATTTTTTCCCCGCAAATTCAGCGCTGTATTTCTGGTATGCCAGGCTTACACGCGGCAAGGCTTTCAGTCTTCGCTCATTCGCTCTAAAGGTTGTTTGATAACTTGCTGTGCTGCACCATAAAATGCCGCACGGCTTGCTATTGAGACATGGCTCCGGGCGTGGTTAAGCCGCGCCTGGGCTGGACATTTTGACGCGAGGCGGCCTTGAGACTGAAACCCTATCTCGCTCTGCTACCGATGCTGGCGCTGGGCGCCTGTTCAAGCGGAGATTATCTGCTTTTTCACCCCCTTAACGCCGTCGCCACGCAGGAATGGCACGCCACGATCGTCGATACGGTTGTGATGACGCTGATCATCCTGCCGGTGCTTCTGGCCATCGCGGTTTTCGGCTGGCGCTACCGCAAAGGTGCTAACGCGGCCTACGACCCTGACTGGTCGCACAACACGGTGCTGGAGCTGCTGGTCTGGGGCGTACCGTTCGTGGTGGTCGCGGGGCTTGGCCTCTATTCAGTGAAAACCATTTACGCAGTTGAACCGTATAATCCTGGTCTGCTGCACAAGCAGGTAACCGCCGACCCAGAGAGCGTGCTGAATGTGGATGTCATCAATACCGATTGGCAGTGGGTGTTCGTCTATCCAGCCCAGCACATCGCCACCATTGATGAGCTGGAAGTGCCGCAAGGCAGCGTGGTGAGAATGCGCCTCACCTCCACCTCCGTCTCCAACGACATCTACATCCCGCAGCTGGCACCGATGATCGCGGTGATGCCGGGTATGCGCACACGAGACAGTTTCGATGCGCCGGTGTTGGGTGACTATACCGGCTTCGGAGCGGATTTCTCCGGCGCCGGGTTCTCCTGGATGCAGTTTGCCACCCATGTCGTCTCCCCGGCGGATTTTAATGCCTGGGTGCAAAAGGCGGCTGCAAGCCCCAACCAGCTCAGCTATGCGGCGTTCCAGAATGTGGCACAGCCGCAGGTGAATGTCGGTGCCAAGGTTTCGTATTTCTCCAACCCAGATCCTCAGCTCTTCGACAAGGTCGTAGCCGCGGCGCAGGCGGGTGTTGTGTACCCCGTGTCTTCGGAACTGACCAAGAGCATCGGCTCTAACGAGAAATAGAGCGAAGGAAGGTAGATCATGCAATTACAAGCTCCCGGTCCCTGGTCGCTGCTGTTTGGCCGGCTCACGCTGGACCAGATTCCCTACACCAATCCGATTTTGCAGGTGACCTTCGCGGTCGCTGCTTTAATCGGCTTGGCGGTGGTCGGCGTTGTTCTTCATTATAAGAAGGTCGGCTATTTGTGGCGCGAGTGGCTGACCACGGTCGACCACAAGAAAATTGGCGTGATGTATATCATCGTCGGTCTGGTCATGCTGTTCCGCGGCTTTGCGGATGGGTTGCTCATCCGCACCCAGCAGGTGCTGGCTAATGGGCCGCACGCCGCGGGCTATTTGGGCGCGCAGCACGGGTTTTTGCCGCCCTTCCATTTCGACCAGGTGTATTCTGCGCACGGCACCATCATGATCCTGTTCGCGGCGACACCGATCCTCACCGGCTTCCAGAACATCGTGGTGCCCTTGCAAATCGGCGCGCGGGACATGGCGTTTCCATACATGAACGCGGTGAGCCTGTGGCTGACCACGGCGGCGGCGGCACTGATTATGCTCTCCCTCTTTGTGGGCGATTTCTCGCAGGCGGGCTGGGTGGGGCTTATTCCGCTCACCGAACTGCCCTATTCTCCCGGCACGGGCGTTGATTACTGGATGTGGGCAATTCAGATTTCCTCCGTTGGCACCACGCTCAATGCGATCAACATGATCGTGACCATTGTGGCAATGCGGGCCCCAGGCATGACCTGGTTCCGTATGCCGGTATTCTCCTGGACCACGCTATCCACCAACATCATCGGCCTCACCGCCTTCCCGGTTCTTGGTGTGGCGCTCGCGCTGTTGGGGGCAGACCGTTACCTTGGTACGCATTTCTTCACCGCCGGCATGGGCGGCAACCTCATGCTATACACCAACCTGTTTTGGATCTGGGGCCACCCCGAAGTGTACTTCCTGATCCTGCCGACCTTCGGCGTGCTGTCTGAGGTGATCCCAACCTTCTCTGAAAAGCCGCTGTTCGGATATGTGACCATGGTGGCGGCTTCTTTTGCCATCGCCGGCATATCCTGGCTGGTCTGGCTGCACCATTTCTTCACCATGGGCTCCGGGCCGGACATCAACGGCTTCTTCTCTGTCGCCACCATGCTGGTGGGTATTCCCACGGGCGTTAAGGTGTTCAACTGGATGTTCACCCTCTATCGCGGGCGGATTACCTATACAGTACCGATGCTGTGGGCGATGTTCGGGCTGTTCCTGCTGTTGATCGGCGGTCTGACCGGCATGATGCTGGCGCTGCCTGCGATTAACTACACCGTGCATGACAGCGTGTTCGTTATCGCGCATTTCCATTGCATGGTGCTGATGGTGGTTTGCGCCGGTTTTGCCGGTGTGACCTATTGGTTCCCCAAGCTGTTCGGCTTTAAGCTTGATGAAAGCTGGGGCAAGGCGTTCTTCTGGACCTTCGTCATCGGCACCATCACGGTGTTCACCGCGATGTTCGCGCTAGGCTTTGAAGGCGAAACCCGCCGCCTGGAATGGACCTTCAACACCGCCTGGAAACCGATGCTGGTGATCGAAGAGGTAGGCATGGTGCTTTATGTCCTCTCGCTGGCGCTGTTTGCGATGATGCTGGCGGTTTCGATCAAAAACCGGAATAAGGAACGTTTGGGCGCAGACCCATGGGGCACATCGCGCACGTTGGAATGGCTGACGCCAACGCCCGTCCCGTTCTATAATTTCGCGGTAACGCCACAGGTGAACACCCGTGATGAACTGGCCTGGCGCCGCAAACATGGGCTGGAGACCGCCAAGCCGGAGGCATATGAGGAAATTCATATGCCAAGCAATTCCGGCTTGCCGGTGATCCTGGGTGCCTGCGTGGGCATCTGGGGCTTCGCGCTGATCTGGCGCATCTGGTGGCTGGCGGCTTTGGGGCTGTTGGGCATCGTGGCGATCGTGATCATCCGTTCCTTCGACAAGAACGCGGGCTATCACTTGCAGCCGCACGAGGTTGAGACGATGGAGCGTAATCTCTCTGTCGGTTCCATTATCTCGGAACAGCCAGACCGTTCCCATCACAGCATTCATGCGGAGGCGCATTAATGGCCCACGAAGCTGCACCCACCGCGAATACCCGCCTGTTCCGCCCAGGCTTTGCGGGGCATAACCAGATATCTGCCCGCACGTTGGGCTTCTGGCTCTATATGCTCAGCGACGCGCTGCTGTTCACGGCGCTTTTTGCCTCGTATGCGGTGCTTGATACGCCGATGAACGCGGCCGGCGGGCCGGTTGCCTCGCAGATCGTCAACCCTGTTGAAGGCTTCTGGCAGACCGTCGCTATTCTGGGGTCGGTCACTGCCTACAGCCTTGCCACTGTCTCCATGAAAAATGGCAAGCGTGTCGGCACGGCTCTGGGCATTATTGCCGCCATTCTTCTGGCGGTGGTGTTTTTGGCCTTCGGTATCCACGACCTCACTGCGCTGGCCGCACAGGGCGATGGCATGGACCGCTCTGGTTATCTTTCCGCTTATTTCGTGCTCATCCTCACCCACGCGATTCATATGGGCATCGGTATTCTATGGATGCTGGTGATGCTGGTGCAGATACCACGCTACGGTTTCAACGAAATGGTGGTGGCCCGGATGCTAAACCTGCGCATGTTCTGGCAGTTTCAGGCCAGCGTGTGGGTTTGCGTGTATGTTTATGTTTACATGATTGGAGCCTGAAAATGGCCGGTTCTCATTCCGATCCTCTTGCGCACCCAGAAGTTCAACAGGGCGGGGCGCTGCGTTATATCGCAGGGTTCATCAGCACCGTGGTGCTGATGGGTGCGGCCCTTATCGTAACCATGCGGCATGATCTGCCATACCAATCCTTCGTGGAGCTGGTCGGTGGTTTGGCCTTCCTGGCGCTGCTTTCTCAGGCGGCGTTGTTCTACGGGCTGGATATTTCCCGTTCGCAGATCTGGAAAAGCGTTTCGCTTATTCTCACCGTGCCGCTGTTCATCATCACGGTTGGCCTGACGGTGTGGATGTTCCAGTCGCTCGATGAGCGCACCATGGTGATGCCAAGCAGTGCCGCTGCCGCGACGCAGCCGACATTGTTGCAATAAACACTGACTTTCCTTTGCAGCCCGGAACGTGCGAGCGTTCCGGGCTTTTTTTGTCAGAACGCCTCATCCCCAAGAGCCATCAGCGCGCCCTTGCCGGATTTGATGGTGAACAACAGCGCGCCTGTCTGCGGCAGAATGCGTTCGACGAAGAACCGCGCGGTGGCGAGTTTGGCGGTGTAGAATTCTTCATCCCCGCTGGCCTCTGCCGCGATTTTTGCCGTGCGCATCCACATAAAGCCCAGTGCGACCAACCCAAACAGGCGCAGATAATCCGTAGCCGCGGCACCGGCTTCCTCGGCATCCTTTAAGCCCTTTTCCGCGATAAAGCCTGTGGCAAGCTGCAACGCCCCGAAGGCGCGGGCAAAACCCTGCACCATTTTACCAATTTTCGGGTGGGTCTGCTCGGCTTCTATAAACTCTGCCACCGGGTGGAAAAATCGGCGCAAGCCGCGGCCCATATTCGCAGGCAGTTTTCGCCCCACCAAATCCAGCGCCTGGATGCCGTTGGTACCTTCATAGATCATGGCGATGCGTGAATCCCGCACCAATTGTTCCATGCCATGGTCGCGAATATAGCCGTGGCCGCCATAGGTTTGCACGGCGAGGTTGGCACTCTCAAAGCCGAGATCGGTGAACAGCGCCTTCACCACCGGGGTGATGACGGCGATAAACTCCTCCGCCTCCGCATTTTCCTTCGGGTCCTCGCTGCGTTCTGCAATGTCCATAACGCTAGCAACCCAAATGCCAAGCGCGCGGCAGCCCTCGTTATAGGCGCGCATGGTCATGAGGTTACGGCGAATATCCGGGTGCACGATAATCGGGTCCGCCGGTTTCTCCGGGTATTTGGTGCCTGCCAGGGAGCGGCCCTGCAACCGGTCCTTCGCATAGGCAACAGCGCCTTGGTAAGCCGCCTCGCCAATGCCCAAACCTTGTGTGCCAACCGAGAGGCGTTCGGAATTCATCATCACGAACATCGCCTGCATACCCTTATTGGCTGCGCCGACAAGAAAACCCTTCGCGTCGTCGAAATTGATCTGGCAGGTAGCGGAGGCTTTAATGCCCATCTTGTGCTCAATGGCCGCGCAAGAAACACCATTGCGCTGGCCGGGTTTGCCGTTTGCATCCGGCAGAAATTTCGGCACCAGGAAGAGCGAGATGCCTTTAATGCCCGGCGGCGCATCCGGCAGGCGGGCAAGCACGAGGTGAATGATATTCTCCGCCATGTCGTGTTCACCGGCGGAGATAAAGATTTTAGAACCATTCAGCGTATAGCTGCCATCTTCCTGCGGCGCCGCCTTGGTGTGCAGCAACCCCAAATCCGTGCCGCAATGGGCTTCGGTGAGGCACATGGTGCCGGACCATTCGCCAGAGACAAGCTTCGGTAGATAAAAATCTTTCAGCTCCTCTGAACCATGGCTTTTCAGCGCCAGATATGCGCCGTGGGAAAGGCCAGGGTAAAGCCCGAAGGAAATGTTGCAGGCGCAGATCATTTCCTCCACCAGCTTCGCCACCGTTTCCGGCAAGCCCTGGCCGCCATATTGCGGGTCGGCGTTCAGCGCCCCCCAGCCAGCCTCTGAGAACGCCTTGTAAGCCTCTTTGAAGCCTTTGGGCGTGCGCACCACGCCGTTTTCGTAATGGCAGCCCTCTTCATCGCCAGGGGCGTTGAGCGGCAATAGAATTTCAGCGCAGAATTTTCCGGCTTCTTCCAAAACGCTGTCCAGCAAGTCGGGCGTGAAATCTTCTGTGCCGGGCAGGGGCTTCGCGGGGTGCAGCTCGTGCAGAACAAAGCGCATGTCCCGCAAGGGTGCGGTGTAGGTTTGCATGGCTTCTTCTCCTTAGTTGCGGAGCGGCTTGCCGGTGGTGAGCATCGCCTCGATGCGCGCCAGCGTGCCGTCCTGTTTCATCAACCGCATAAAGGCGGCATGTTCAATTTCAAGAATTTGCTGCTCAGTTGGGCGGTCGATGAGATCGGCCTCGCCGCCGCTGAGCACAGTGGCCAGCTCTGCGGCCACAACTTCGTCGTAAGGCGTGGCCAGGCCCTTCTTGCGGAAATCCTTCACCGCCATGGTAAAGGCCGTGCGGCCATCCGCCCCGGGCAGTTGGTAGGTTGGTGGCTCGGGCGGGGCGTAATGTTCCGTCAGGGCAAGCGCCTTGGCCTTGGCGTCCGCCAGCAGGCGGTAACGATTCATGGTAATGCCGTCGCTCTCGCGCAAAAACAGAAGTTCCTTGGCGTTGGCAGCGGATTTGCTCACCGTGGCGGTGCTCACCGTCTCGAACACTTTTGCGGCGGCAGGCATGGGGCCGCGCGGCATCGCCTTGTTAGAAGCCCAGCGCGCCAGCATCTCCGTGCAGCCACCCCAGGCGGGCACCAGGCCCACGCCACATTCAACCAGCCCGATATAGGTTTCCGCATGGGCCTGCACGGCGGAAGAATGCAGCACAATCTCGCAGCCGCCACCCAGCGCCATGCCAAACGGTGCGGCGACGCTGGGGAAGGGCGAATATTTCAGCTTCTTGAAAATGCGCTGACCGGAAGTAACAAGTTTTTCAATCTCACTCCAGGCGGCGATGTTGGCGGCGAAAAGGGCGAGGCCGAGATTGGCCCCTGCGGAGAAATGCGAACCCTCGTTATAAATCACCAGCGCCTTGTGGTTTTGCGGCAAAAGATCGATGGCCTGGTCGAGCAGTTCAAGATTCTGCTGGTCCCAGCTATTACTTTTAGATGTCAACTCGAAGCACAAAACGCCGTCGCCAATGTCCCACAGGCAGGCGGAGGCATTTTTCAGCAATGGTTTGGAGGTGAATTTGATGTCTTCCAGCATCACCACACCGTCCGGGCGGGTGAGCTTATGGTAGGCACCGTCCTGGCCCAGATATTCGCGGGCGCCGTTTTCAACTCGGTAGAATGTTTTACCCCTGGCGGCAGTGAGCAAGGCGGGAACGGGGAAGTTATCGGCAACCAGTTTGTCGGCCAGCCAATCCGCCCCAAGTTTGTCGATCAGCTCAAACGGACCAAGTTTCCAGTTATAGCCAAGCCGCATTGCTTCATCGATGGCATGGATATCCTCAGCCGCTTCCGGCACCAGAGAGACAGCATAAGCCAGAGTCTGGCCCATCACCCGCCAGGCATAGGGAGATTGGGTGAGCAGGGCGCGCAAATCCCGCCCGTCTGGTGCTGCGGCTTTCTGCATCGGTCGGTACTCGCCGGTTGCAAGGTCGATGGCTTCGCGCCCTTTCGCACCTTTGCGGTAAAACCCGCCTTTACCTTTGCGGCCGGTATAGCCCTCCGCGATCATCTTTTTCGTCAGCGGCAAATCGCGGTTGGTGGCATGGAAGGCATCGCTGGCGGGCAGGGCGCCCGCGAGGCTGGCATTGATATGCGGCATCAAATCCAACCCCACGAGGTCGATAAGCCCGAACACACCGGTTTTAGGAATGCCAAAAGGGCGGCCCATGATGGCATCGGCTTCTTCCACCGTCAGCCCTGCATCCATCGCCTCGATCACCCCGGTTTGCAGCCAGAACACGCCCAGGCGGTTGGCGATGAAACCCGGAGAATCCTTGGCGATGACCACGCTCTTGCCCAGCGCGTGATCGGTGAAACTCGATATCTTGCTGGCAAGATCAGGGTCAGTTTCAGGGCTCGTCACCAGTTCCAGCAGGCGCATATAGCGTGGCGGGTTGAAGAAATGCGTGATGAGGAAATCGCGCGTGAAATTCTCCGGCATTCCCTCAGTGAGTTTGGCAAGTGGTATGGTGGATGTGTTGGAGGAAACCGCTGTGCCGGGGCGGCGAATGGCGTCGATCTTGCGGTAAAGCTCTTGCTTTAAATCCAGCCGCTCGATGATGGCTTCAACCACCCAGTCGCAGGAGGCAAGCTGGGGCAGGTCATCCGCTATATTGCCCGGCGTGACCAGCTTGGCGGCGCGGGCGGACATGAAGGGAGCAGGCTCTGTCTTCAACATTTTGGCGATGGCATTTTTGGCGCCATCCGGCACCACGTCCAGCAGCAGCACCGGCACGCCCGCATTGGCGAATTGAGCGGCAATGGCCGCCCCCATGGTGCCCGCGCCGATAACGGCAGCCTTCTGAATGCTTTCCATCAGACGCGCTCCAGAATGGTGGCAATGCCCTGGCCGCCGCCAATGCATTGCGTGGCCAGGGCATAGCGCCCGCCAATGCGGGCCAGCAGGGAAGCCGCCTTGCCGGTGATCCGCGCCCCCGTGGCCCCCAGCGGGTGGCCAAGAGCGATGGCCCCGCCATCGATGTTCACCTTTGCAGCGTCCAGCCCAAGGTCGCGGATGCAGGCCAGCGATTGCGAGGCAAACGCCTCGTTTAACTCCACCACATCAATATCAGATACAGAAAGCCCAGCACGGGCCAGCGCTTTCTTGGTGGCGGCAACAGGGCCAATACCCATAATTTCCGGCGCGCAGCCGGCGGTGGCGGCGGCGATGATGCGCGCCATCGGCTTCAACCCATGTTTCGCGGCATATTCTTCCGAGCAGACCAGCACGGCCGAGGCACCATCCGTCAGCGGGGAGGAGGTGCCTGCGGTAACGGAACCCTCAGCGCTGAAGGCGGGTTTTAAGCCAGCCAGACCCTCGGCGGTGGTCTCAGGCCGTGGGCAACCATCCGCGTCCACCTTGCCCGCCTTGGTAGTGGTGGGACAAATCTCATCCTTGAAATATCCAGCCTTGATGGCGGCGGCGGCGCGGCGCTGGCTCTCCACCGCGAAAGCCTCCTGCTCGGCGCGGGAGATATTCCATTTCGCCGCCACGTTCTCGGCGGTTTCGCCCATGCCCATATAGGCGGCGGGAAGCTTTTCATACAATGCCGGGTTAGGCAGCGGGTTAAAGCCCATCATCGGCACGCGGCTCATGCTCTCAACCCCGGCGGCGATAAACACTTCGCCAGAACCCGTGGCGATATGCCCCGCGGCGATGTGAATGGCCTGCATGGAGGAACCACAAAAGTGATTCACCGTGTATCCGCCAACAGATTGCGGCAGCCCGGCATGAAGGGCCACCAGCCTTGCAAGGTTCAGCCCCTGCTCGCCTTCTGGAAAAGCGCAGCCGAGAATAACCGCTTCAAGGTCGGATGGGTTGATACCCGTGCGGGTGACAAGACCCGCGATAAGCTCAGCGGCGAGATCGTCTGGCCTGGTGCGGGAAAGCGCGCCCTTATTGGCAAGGGTGAAAGGCGAGCGGGCATAGCTTGCAATAACGGCTTTGGTCACGGTGATCTCCCGATCGGTTTGGCGGCGGTTTTTTTCACCCGCCCGGCGTTGGCGGTGGTTGTGGGTGAGGGCATTGCGTCCAGCGCATCCTCGCATTGCAGTTCGATGCCGCGCAGCTCAGCTAAGGTCTGTTCCACGGCATGGCGCTGGTCTTCCAGCTTTTGTATACGGTTCTGCACGGCCTTGAGAAGTGCCCTGGTCTGTTTGCCGTGAGTCGGGTCTATGTCGTAAAGCTCAAGATATTCCTTGATCTCTTTAATCGAGAAACCAAGCCGCTTGCCCCGCAGAATAAGGATCATCCGTGCGCGGTCTCGCTGGGAATAGACGCGCGTATTGCCCGCACGGCGCGGGGTTATAAGCCCCTGCGCCTCGTAAAAATGCAAGGTCCGCACCGTAACCCCCAGCTCGGCGCCGAGCTGGGTAACGGTATAAAGCGGGTCTGCGTGCGACATTTCGGTTCCTGTTGTCTGGCTTATGTCCATTTCTGGTGCCCGGGCGTGGCGGAGGTTAGAATTTCACTGTTAGCCCTGCAGTGAAGGAATTGTCAGAGGCGGAATAATTGCCGGTGAGCGTCCCGCTGGGCGTTGGCAGAGTGCTGGAGGTGGTGCTGTGAATGCTGCCGCCGGGCGTAAACACATGGCCATAGGCAAATTGAAATGTTGCTGCTGGGGTAATTATATATTGTGCACCCACGCCGAGATCGTAATGGTTCGCATCCGGCACCCGGGCGGTGCGGTTGCTATTCGTCACGGGCGATTCATCATAGGCAAAGCCGGCTTGCAGCATAATCCTGTCGGTTAGCTGGTAATTTGTGCCGACGGCGGCAAACCAGGTGTTGCGCCAGTTTTCATAAATCACCGTGCCGGGATAGCCATTGGTCGGCGTTACATGCAGGCTGTTCAGCAGCGCCCAATGGGTCCATTCCAGGCTGCCCATAACCGCCCAGGCGGGGGTAATCTGATGATAGATGCCGAGATTTATGGAATCCGGCATGGTGATGGAGGTGGTGGCCGGGCTGTTTCCAGCTGCCAGCAGGGCCGCGGTGGAAGGGCTGAGAGCGGAATAAATCGTCGGTACGGTAATGCTCTGTATGCCGGAAATATCGTGCCGGATACGTGAGTGATAATCGAGACCGATGCGCGTGGCGTCGTCGATTCTGTACAACCCACCGATATTATAGCCAAACCCTACATCATTGCCATGCACGTCAGCAATCGGATCCTGGCCGGTGACAGCACTCAGCACCGGCACGTTCAACGCCTGGGTGAGACGGGCATCGAAATATTCAAGAACCGGGCCGCCGCCGAGCGAGACATGGTCGTTGAATTTATACGATACGGCAAGGCCGAGATCGACACCAGTGATGCTGGACACAAGGGCCTGGTAGCGACCGACGAAGTCGCCGGGGTAGGCGGTGCGCTCACCATAGGGGTTGGTGATGGAAAGGCCGAAACGCAAATCCGGCTGCGGCGCAAACACCGCAAACAGCGAGCCTGAGGCGGCGGGCGTAACCGCATTGCCGCCCTGGGTGCCCGCAACAGTGCTGCCGGTAAGTGGGTTGGTGTTGTAACCTGAAAAATGCGCGGAAGGGGAAATAAGACTAACGCCGCCCGCAAGCTGGCTCTGGTCCAGCAGCGCCATGCCGGCGGGGTTGGTCCAGGCGGTGCTGGCATCATACGCTTTGGCTTCATCGCCGGCAAAGGCGGTGCCCATCCAGTCCGGCAGGCCTTCGCGCAGGCCAAAACCAGAGGCATGTGCAGCATGGCCCAGGCCAAAACTGGCCAGAGCGCCACATGCTGTCGCCGCCAAAAGATGTGTTTTGTATGACTTCACGGTTTTCATGCTCTTGGTAACCTCCTCAGCCTGTTTGCTTTTTTGAGGGCACACCGCCCGTCTTTACTATTGAATAGAGGCGAAACCTAACGTATTATGTATGTAAAATACTAAATAGGGACGGAAATGCAAGATATCTTATTCCCCCACCGTGCAAAAATTCTTATCCTCAGTCTTGGCGTCATTTTTAGCATCGCCCCGGCCATGGCGCAGGGTGCCCCGGCGGGCTGGTGGATGGACCAGAGCGGCAGAGCGGGCATTGTTATTTCCGCTTGCGGGAATGATTTATGCGGTAAGATTGAATGGCTGAAGGTGCCAAGAGATAAAGCCGGTCGGCCAAAGACGGACATTCACAACAGCAATGCCGCCTTAAAGTCTAGGCTCTTATGCGGCCTGCCGATTCTGGGTGACTTTACCCCCGATGGCCAGGGGGGATGGCAAAACGGGTGGATTTACGATCCGCAGAACGGCAAAACCTATAGATCCGTCATGCATCTGGCGGCGGACGGCACCTTGCATGTACGCGGCTATGTCGGCATTCCGCTGCTCGGTCGTTCCGAGATTTGGCGCCGACCGGTCCAAGCGTTAACCGCCTGTCAGGGAGGCTGATGATGAATCCAGCTTGGCGCAGCGGGGCCATTCCAGCCCTGCCGGTGGATGAGCTTCTAACCGCTGCTGCGGCGCGATTTCCAGATGTTTCGGCCATGGATTTTCTGGGCAAGCGCACAAGCTATGCCAGGCTGAGCCGGTTGGTGGCACGCGCGGCGGCGGGGTTTCAAAAGCTCGGCGTGGTGAGGGGCGCGCGCGTGGCTTTATGCCTGCCCAACACGCCTTATTACGTGATTTGCTATTATGCGATTTTGCGCGCCGGTGGCGTGGTGGTGAATTTAAGCCCGCTTTATACAGAAAGCGAAATCCGGCATTTTCTGAAAGATAGCGGTGCGCGCATTGCCGTTACGCTGGATGTGGATGAACTATACGCGAAATTCGCCCCCATCGTGGCGGATGGGTCGCTCAATCACCTTGTCATCGGCTCCATGCTGGGCATTCTGGACCCGCTGAAGCGTGTCGGGTTCTGGCTAACACGGCGTAAAAGTTTGGCGAATATTCAAGTTGATTCCAGGCATGTGCCATTTCAAAAGCTGCTAACGCGGGGCGAGGTTGCGCGGCCGGTGCCCTGCACTCCGGCCACAGATATAGCGGTGCTGCAATATACAGGCGGCACCACGGGCATTCCAAAGGCGGTGATGCTGAGCCACGCCAACCTTGTCGCCAATTGCGTGCAGGTGGCAAGGCGCTTGCCGGATATTCCGCCGGGCTCTGGCATGTTAACGCTGGTGCCGTTGTTTCATGTGTTTGCGATGACGGTGGCGATGAATCTCTCCGTCATATTCGGGCTGGAGATCATCCTGCTGCCGCGTTACGACAAGGCATTGCTGCGTAAAACCCTGGCGCGCACAAAGCCGCTCTTCTTCCCTGGCGTGCCCACTATATATGCCAATATTAACGAGGCCGCGGCACAGGAAAAATGGGAGCTTTCCTCCATCCGTTTCTGCGTCTCGGGGGCGGCGCCTTTGCCCGCTGAAATCCGCGCCCGGTTTGAGCAGCTTTCAGGCTGCCAACTAGTTGAAGGCTACGGGCTTTCAGAAACCTCGCCGGTAGTGGCGGCAAATTTGTTTGGCGCGGTGCGCGACGGCTCCATTGGTTTGCCGGTGGATGAAACGATCGTTGAAATCCGCGACATAAACGACCCCACGCGCATAATGGCGCAAGGCGATTTGGGCGAGGTTTGCGTGCGTGGCCCGCAGGTGATGCTGGGTTACTGGAACCAGCCGGATGAAACCGCGAACGTGTTCGTGGAGGATGCATTACGCACCGGCGATGTCGGATATATCGACGCGGACGGCTATATTTTTCTGGTTGACCGTATCAAAGACCTCATCATTTCCGGCGGCTACAAAGTCTATCCGCGCGTGGTGGAGGAAGCGCTTTATAAACACCCGGCGGTGCTGGAGGCGGTGGTGATCGGTATACCAGATGCCAAGCGTGGCCAGGTGCCAAAGGCATTCGTGCGGTTGCAGGCAAATGCACAAGTCACCGAGGAGGCGTTGCAAAACTTTCTTGCAACCCTGCTTTCGCCGGTGGAACGGCCAAAGAAGATCGAGTTTCGGGATAGCTTGCCAAAAACCATCATCGGCAAATTATCGCGCAAGGAATTGGTGGCGGAAGAATTGGCCAAGCAAAACCTATGAACCTGGTTTTCCGGCTGCTGGCGGTTATCATCGGCGCAATGCGCGGCCCGAAATTGAAGCTGGCGGATGTCTCGGAAATCGACTTCCGGGTCTGGCCGCTGGACCTCGACCTTAATCTGCACATGACCAATTCACGTTACATGGCGTTTATGGATCTGGGCCGCACGGATTTTATTCTGCGCGCTGGTGCCTGGCGCGAGATGCGGCGGCAAAAACTGGGCGTGGTGCTGGGCGGTGCGGCAATGCGCTTCCGCCGCCCGCTTTCGCCCTTCGCGCGGTTTAGCTTGGCCACCCGGCTGCTCGGCTGGGATGACCGCTGGATGTATGTTGAGCAGATTTTCACCGGGCCGCAGGGTGTGGCGTGTAGTGCGGCCATGCGTGCGGCATTTATGAAGGGCGGGCGGCTGGTGCCGCCAGGGCCGGTGCTGGAGGCGGTGTTGCCGGGCCTGGGCCAGGTGGAGCCACCCGGCTGGGTAAAAAATTGGGCGGAGGTAGAGCAGGCGTTCGCGGGTTAAAACTTGAATCCGCATCCAAAACAATGAGATGGAGTGCGATGATGTTATGTTTGCGATGTCGCCTCGGCTGCGCGCCAAAAATCCAGCGTTTCGGCTAAGGTTTCATGAATATTTATCCGTGGTGCCCAGTTGAGGCGTGCCCGTACGCTGTTGGTGTTCATCTGCGCGATAGGAATTTCCGAAGGGCGTTGCTTCGCCGGGTCGGCTTCCACGCGGATGCGCGCTTTAGAAAAGCCGAGTAGAGTTTCCAACATATCGCCTATACGCTGCGTGGTGCCCGCGCCAATGTTTAAAATTTCCCCGGCATTGAAGGCCGGCAGGGCGAGGGCGGCGGCATAGGCGGCGCACACATCCCGTACATCCAGAAAATCGCGTTTCGCATCCAAATTGCCGGTGGTCAGGATAGGCGGTTGCAGCCCTTCTTCAATGCGTGCGATCTGCTGGGCAAAAGCGGGCACCACGAAGCTGGGGGTTTGCCCCGGCCCGGTGTGGTTGGCAGGCCGCAGGCGCAGCAGCTTCAGCCCCGGAATGGTGGCAAGTGCGGCCTCCGCTTCTGCCTTGGTTTTGGCATAGGGGGTCAGCGGCTCCAGCGGTGTTGCTTCCGTCACCGGCGTTCCCGCCAGAAAAGCGTGGCCATACACTTCGGCGCTGGAGATAAAAACAAACCTGCAGGCAGGCACGTGGGCCATAACCGCCTGGGCGAGGTTCAGCGTGCCGCGCACATTTACGGCAAAGGCGCGGTCCGGTGCGTTGGCCGCTGCAGCCGGGGCTGAGATAGCGGCCATATGCAGCAGGGCGTCCGGCTTCGTGGCTTCGATCAGCCGGTTTGTGGCCTGGACATCCGTGATATCCAATGCCGGCGCAAAAATCTCCATCTCGGTCGAGATTTGCCGCAGATGGCGCTGCAAATGCTGGCCAACAAAGCCGCTGCCGCCGGTTAGCAGCAGCCGGGTCATTTTTGTGCGAGCCTGCGTAAATCGGCTTCCACCATCTCCGCTGCCATATCTTGCAGCTTTGTCGCTGGCACCCAACCGAGCTTCTTGCGCGCCTTGCTGGCGTCGCCTTTCAGGCAATCCACCTCCGCAGGGCGGAAAAACGCGGGGTTCACGCGCACATGGTCCTCGTAGTTCAGCCCGGCATGGCCGAAGGCAAGCGCGCAGAACTCCCGTATGGTCACGCTATGCCCTGTGGCCACAACGTAATCTTCGGGTGATTCCTGCTGCAACATCAGCCACATCGCCTTCACGAAATCCCGCGCATGCCCCCAATCGCGCATCGCCTCCAGGTTGCCCAGCTCCAGATGCTCAGCCAGGCCCAGCTTGATGCGCGCCACGCCGTCGGTAATCTTGCGGGTCACAAATTCGATGCCGCGCAGCGGGCTCTCATGGTTGAATAAAATGCCAGAGGAGGCGTGCATGGCGAAGCTCTCGCGGTAATTCACCGTAATCCAATGCGCGGCGAGCTTTGCCACCGCATAAGGGCTGCGAGGGTAAAATGGCGTTGTCTCGCTCTGCAACGGGGCTTGAATAAGGCCGTACATTTCCGAAGAGGACGCCTGGTAGAAACGCGATTTCAACGCCAGCAGCCGGATGGCCTCCAGCATATTGAAAGCGCCCATGCCGGTAACCTCGCCCGTGAGAATCGGCTGCTGCCAGGAAAGGGCAACGAAGCTTTGCGCGCCGAGGTTATACACCTCGTCAGGCTGCACCTTCGCCACCACCCGGATAAGGCTGGAGAGATCCGTCAGGTCGCCATCCATCAGCTCAACGTCTTTTTCCACGCCCAGCCAGCGCAGGCGCTCAGAGGCTTTCTCCTGATTGGAAGACCGCCGAATGAGCCCCACCACGCGGTAGCCCTTCTGGAGCAATAATTGCGAGAGATAAGCACCGTCCTGGCCGGAAACGCCCGTAATCAGCGCGGTTTTCATGACAGTTGCATCACCGGTTGGTGGGGGGCGATCTGCTTCTGCAAGGCTTGTCTCCGTAACTACTGGCCATGACATAACCACTGGTTACAGCAATATTCAATACACACGCCCTGCGAGTTTTTTTGTTTCTTTATCGTAACGTAATCCCGCATGGTCAACCATGAATAACGTGCGCGCATGGTAAAAACCGGCACGCGATGTGGGAAGAAATATTAACGGATGAGGAAGATCACGCCACGGATATGCTGGAAGGCTAACCAGCCTTCACCCAGCCACTATCCTCCTGCTTCCAATACGCTAGGCTGTGGCCTGCCTCCTTGGCCATGCGCCAGCGCTGCCGGGCGGCCAGGGTTTCGGCCTCGCTGTTGCCGTCGAACAAATCAAATACCCGGGCGAAGCCTTCGAAAGATGCTTCCGCCCCGCCCAGGCGAAACAGAAATCGCGCCCCGGCAGGGTTTTCCGCGCCGGTGGTTAAATAAACCGGCTGCCATTCAGGGTGTGGCGTTTGCGCGGTTCCATGCGGCAGCCATTCGGCCTGCCACAGCGCATCATCCAAAGCCGCCAACTGGCGCTCATCGGCACACACCACCACTGCCTTTTCCCCCGCCGCCAAAGTGCGGCCCAGAAGCGCCGGAAGCGCCGCTTCAATGCCGGTGCGGGTGAGGTGGTAGAAGCCGATATCGCTCATCCCTGTCTGTTCAGCCCAGCCCCAACGCCATCGCCACGCTCTCGGCTGCGTGGCGGAAGCTTGCGGCCACGGCGCTGTCTGGGTCTGCGGCGGTTACCGGCTTGCCTGCATCTCCGCCCTCGCGCACGCCAATCTCCAGCGGAATTTCGCCCAGGAACGGCACGCCCATCTTTTCCGCTTCCGCCCTGGCACCACCATGGCTGAAAATCTCCGCGCGGTGGCCGCAATTCGGGCAGCAGAAATAAGACATGTTCTCCACCACGCCCAGCACCTTAATGCCCACCTGGCCGAACATCTGCACGCCGCGCCGCGCATCCATCAAGGCAAGGTCTTGCGGGGTGGAGACGATAACCGCGCCGGAGGGCTTTGCCTTCTGCGCCATGGTGAGCTGGGCGTCACCGGTGCCGGGCGGCATATCCACCACCATGATATCCAACGGCCCCCAGTTCACCTGGCCGAGCAGCTGGTTGAGCGCGCCCATCACCATCGGTCCGCGCCAGACCATCGCCTTGTCTTCCGGCACCATGAAGCCGATGGACATTGCCTTGATGCCAAAGGCGGTCAGCGGCTGCATCATATTGTCTTTAACCGGGGGCCTGGTGTTCAACCCCAGCAGTTTCGGTAGGGAAGGGCCGTATATATCCGCGTCCAGCAAACCGACGGCAAGCCCGCGCTGGGCCAGCGCCACGGCAAGGTTCACCGCCACGGTGGATTTACCCACCCCGCCTTTGCCGGAGGCCACCGCGATGATGTGTTTCACATCCGGCAGCAGGGGTGCTTCCGGCGCTGGGCTGGCCGGGGCGGTGGGCTGGCCGGAATGAGCGGTCAGCACCACGGCGGCTGACTGCACGCCGGGCAGGGCTTTCAGCCTTGCCTCGATGTCTCCACGCAAGGGTTCAAGCCCGGCGGCTTCCTCCCTGGTGGCGCGCAGGCTCACCTGCACAAGGCCATCCTGCACATGCACGCCTTCAATCCGGCGGCCAATATTAAACGGGGCGAGGGCTTCGCGAATATCTGCTTCATTCATGGCGCTTAAGATAGAACACTCGCCCCCTCTTGCGAAGATCGCCCGGCCTCGCCACTCTCGCCTCATGAAAATTCTGGCGCGCGCGCTTCCTGCCTTGTTTCTGCTTGCTGCCCCGGTGGCCCACGCCGCGGACCTGCCACCACCTTTGGCTGACCTTGCCGCCAAAGTGGCGCCGTCTGTCGTCAGCATCGCCTCCATAGCACCGGATACAGGCGATACCTCGCAGGATGACAGCGATGGCGATAGCGGGAACGCGGACCCCAGCAACACCGCCGCGACCGTTATTCCGCCGCCGAAAACCGTCGAATCGCTGGGGTCCGGCTTTGTCTTCGACCCTTCAGGCTATATCCTCACCAACAACCATGTGGTGAACGGCGCCAGCAATGTCACGGTCACCTTTTCAGATGGCACGGTTTATCCCGCCATCATCGCCGGGGTGGATGCGGATGCCGACCTCGCGGTGCTGAAAGTAAATGCCGGGCACAAGCTGCCATTCGTACCCTTCGGCGATTCCACAAAAATGCGTGTGGGAGACTGGGTGCTGGCGGTGGGCAACCCGTTTGGTATGCCGGGCACCAACACAGCGGGCATCGTGAGCGCCCTGCACCGGCAGATCAGCGACACCAAATTCGACGATTTCATCCAGACCGATGCCGCCATCAACAAGGGCAATTCAGGCGGCCCGCTGTTTAACCTGCAAGGGCAGGTGATTGGCGTTAATTCCGCCATTTACGCGCCCAACGGCACCTCGGACGGCATTGGCTTTTCCATCCCCTCAGCCATGGCCGAGCCGGTGGCTGAGGCGTTGGCCCATGAGGGGAAAATGACGCGCGGCTGGCTGGGTGTGGCAACAGAAGAGCTCTCGCCCGAAATTCAGGCGGTATTGAAGCTGCCTGATACCAAGGGTGCGCTGGTGGGTGCGGTTTCAACAGGCTCACCGGCTGATGGCAAATTACAGCCGGGTGACGTGATCACCGCGCTGGGTGGCCAGCCGATCGCGAATCCGCAGGCATTATTCATCCGCACCGCCGAGTTTCAAGCCGGGCAGAGCGTAACCGTGGCGTTTGTTCGCAATGGCGCGGCGCAACAGGCGCAGCTTGTCATCGCCGTTCCACCGCCCGCGCAAGATGACAGCATTTCCCAGAAACAATCACCACCGCCCGGCCCGGTAACGCTGCCCGCCTACGGGCTGGGGCTGGCGGGCAAACCGGCAGCGGATGGTGTTTCCATCATCTCCGCCACGGGCCCGGCGGCGAAAGCGGGGATTGTGGCGGGGAATGTGATCCAGCAGGTAAACGGCGTGGTTGTGGCAACGGCACCCGATGTCCGCAAACAAATCGAAGGGCTGGGTGATAATCCCGCCGTGATTCTCATCGCCGGCATCACGGCGGCTGGCGATAATCCAGGCCCGCGCTGGGTACAGGTGAAACCGGGCAACTAACCGCTATTGCGGAAGCCAGACAAAATCGCTGATGGCTTTCGCCAGCGCCAGATCCTTCTCGGTCACGCCGCCAGCGCTGTGGGTTGAAAGCGTGATGCTGACCTTGTTGTAGGAATTTGACCAATCCGGATGGTGGTCGGCTTTTTCCGCCAAAAGCGCCACATGCGTCATGAAGGAAAAAGTTTCCGCGAAATTTTTAAAGGTAAAATCCTGAGTGATGGATTTTCCATCCTTCCCCGGCTGCCACTTGCCCGGAAGGGATTTGAGCTTGTCTGGTTCAAGAAGTTTGGACATGTTTCCGGCCCTCTCTTACTAAACGTGGTTAACACTGATGCTTATGGCTTGATCATTTGAATGCCCGCCTCGGTGGCGATGGCGTGCAACGCAAGGTCGGTTGCCTCCACAGGGATGTTTTCTTCTTCCTGCGCCGCGAAAGCGCAGCCTAGCCGGAAAGCAGCGGGCAGGGCAGCCAGGGTGCGATCGTAATATCCGCCGCCATAGCCAAGCCGGTGGCCGCGCAAATTAAAAGCCAGAAGCGGCACCAGCAGAAAATCGGGCAAAACAGGCAGCCCATCTGGGTGCTGGGTTTTGTACCGCCCCTGCAGCATCCGGGCGGAAGGTGTCCATGTGCGAAAAATCAAACCGTTGCCTGGCGGCGGGGTTTCCGGCAGCGCCACATGCTGGCCGCGCGCGTGCAAGGCTTGCAGCAGCGGCAAAATGTCGATCTCGCCGCGCATCGGGAAAAACCCACCCACGATCGCACCTTTTGGAATGATGCCGCTTGCCAGCACGTGTTTTGCCAAGGCGTGGCCCAGCGCCGGGCTCTGCGTTTCGCGCCGCGCCAGCATCAGGCGACGCAACGCTGCCTTCTGCATGGCGATGGGTTCACTCATGGTGTTGTCAGGCGAAATTCAATGCGCCGGTTCTGCGCGTAATCGGCTGGGGTGTTGCCGGTGGCGATGGGGTTGTTCGCCCCCATGCCGGAGGTCACAAGCCGGTTGGCAGGCACGCCATCGGCGATCAGCAAATCCAAAACCGCAAGTGCGCGCGCGGCTGATAAATCAAAGTTGGATTTATACGGCCCGCCCGTAATCGGCTGCGCATCAGCATAACCATCAACTGAAAGTACCCAGTTCACATTGGTCGGAATTTTCGCGGCAATGGCCGTCACCGCCTTCGCCACCTGCGCAATCTCCGCCTTGCCCGCCGGGGTGATGGTGGCCTGGTCCACCGGAAACAGCACATCGCTTTCGAAGACAAAGCGGTCACCAACCACTTTTATATTTTGCTCGCCTTGCAGGCTTTGGCTCAGCGTTTTGAAAAAGACGCTTTGGTATTGCTGCAATTCTTCAACCTTGCGGGCCAGCGCCTCGTTTAGCTGCTTGCCGAGATCGGTGATCTGCACATGGTCCTTGGCATCGGCGGTCTGGGCCGCATCCAGCGCCACCTGCAAGGCCGCAAGCTGCGCGCGCAAGGCGGCCATCTGCTGGTTCAGTAGGGCAATCTGTGCCGCGTCCTGCTTGTTCAGGCTTTGCGCGCTGGTGAGCTGGGACTGCAAATCGCCGCCATTCGCCATTTGTAAAGCGGCGATACGCCCGGCGGCCGAAGCCGCCTCGGCCTGCGCATCAGAAAGCTGGTCTTGCAGCGATTTCTGCGAGGTTTGTAACCAGGAGATGGTGGTTGTGTCTGTGGCAAGCTGCTGGTTCAGGCTGGTATTGGCCGCCTGCGCGGTGGCGAGCTGCGCGTTGAGCGCCGCCAGCTCCTGCGTCAAAGAAGTATCTTTCGAGGCCTCCATCGAAAGGCTCTGGGTCAGCTCCGCAATCTGCTGCTTCAACACGCTGATGGTATTATCAGACCCCGTAAGGGCAGTGGACAGAAACGCCTCCGCCAGCACGAACACCAATAAAACAAAGATGGTGACCATGAGCAGAGTGGAAAGCGCATCCACATAGCCGGGCCAGGCTTCCAGCCCATTGCCGCCATTGCCGCGCTTGCGGCTCATGAACGGGGGTCGTCCAGCCGCGCCGAAATGGTGCGGGTGAGCAAGCGGATATCATTGCGCAAATCTGTAACGCCCTGGCTGCGGCCCTGCTCGGTTTCCGCCATAAAGCGGTTCAGCAGCAATTCGATATTCCTGAGATGCGCGCGGGAGATATCATCACCATTGTTCTGGGCATCAGATAGCCGGGTGAGCGCCGGGGAAAGTGCTACCTGCGCGTTCGCCACCTTTTCCATGAGCTGGTGCTGCAAGCGTAGCGTGTCGCCCAAATCGGCCATGCGGTCGGCCAGGGCGCGCAAAGCGTTGTTGCCCTGGATGCGGCTTTCCTCGGTGCGGGTGAGCACGCTCTGAAGCTGGTCCATGTTCTCGGCGGTTTGTTCCAGCAGCGCCTGCACATAGCCGGGTATGTTGCCTTCGCCATCTCCCCCCAGCGCGCCGGTGCCAAGCTTGGTAAGGCTGGCGAGCCATTCTTCCAGCTCGTTGAAAAAGCGGTTCATCGCCTGGCCCGCGGTAAGGTCCAGAAAGCCCAGAATCAGCGCGCCGGAGAGGCCGAACATGGAGGCGGAAAACGCCGTGCCCATCCCCGCCAGCGGCTTGGCGAGGCCGGATTTCAGTTGCGCGAACATCGCGTTCACATCGCCGCCGCCGGTCAGGCTCATGCCGTTTATCACGTCCGCCACCGAGGAGACTGTATGCAGCAGCCCCCAAAACGTGCCGAGCAGACCAAGGAAGATCATCACCCCGGTGATATAGCGGGAAAGTTCGCGGGATTCGTCGAGCCGTGATGAAACACCATCCAAAATCGTACGCATGGACTGGCCAGAGAGCGTGATCCGCCGCTCGCCATCTGCGCGGCCATGCAGCATCCGCGCCATGGGGGCGAGCAGGGTGGGGGGCGTTGCCTCCACCAGCTTTTGGCGGTTGCGGCGGAATTCCTCCACCCAGGCGGCCTCCGGATAAAGCCGCTGTACCTGGCGGATGTTCCAGACCACCCCAAAGATTTCTACCGCGAAAATAACTGAGTTGATCACCGGATTGGCCATGAAGAAATGCGCCAGAACCGGGGAGAGCACCGCCGCCCCGGCATAAACCACCAGGCAGAACAGAACCATGCGGATGAGGTAGCTGGTGGGCTTGGTCATGGCGTGGCGCTGGCTCCGATCAAGGCTTCATTTTCATCGGCGCCGGGCACACTGCCAGACGCGCGCGGGATGATATTCTGCGCGGGCACACCGCAGGCGACCAGCGCATCGCGAATCGCGAAAGCACGGTTCAGGGAAAGTCGCATCGCGCCGGAAGGGTCGTTGGGGTCCGTTGGCGCGCGGGCCACCACCGGCACTGGCGCGCTGGCGGTGCAGAACGGCTTCAGCGCGGCAATGGCCCCGGCGGGCAGGGTGGCGCTGCCGGGCGCGAACTCAATGCGGGCAACAGGCGCTGAAACAGCCTTCGGTAAAGCGACCTTAGGCGCGGGCGCTGGTTGCGGTTTCGCTGGTGGGGTTGGTTTAGCCGGAGCGATCGTTTCCGGTGCCTTAGGCTTGGCGTGGTGGTCATAATGCGGGTGTGGCTGACGGATAACAGGCCGCACCATGGCGGGCTCAGCCTTGGCCGCCGGAGCAAGTGGGGGCAAGCCCTGAAGTTGCCGCAGCGCGGCTGGATTCACCGTGACCTGCGCAAAGCCGCAGGCCGGAGCGAGTGCCAGGAGACAAGGGAGCCAGAGCGAAATTTTCACTCTGCCAGCCTAGCCTCAACCTCGCCGCGCCGCCAGACCGTCCTGCACCAGTTCCAGCAGCTTGGGGTGCAGATGCGAGTTTGCCGCCACCACCACCTCGGCAACATTGTCCTTGCCGTCGCCATCGGTGGCATAGCCGCCCGCCTCGCGTACAATCAGCATTCCCGCGGCGATATCCCACGGCTTGATGCCCATTTCCCAATAGCCGTCATAGCGCCCGGCGGCCACCCAGGCGAGGTCCAGCGCCGCCGAGCCAAAGCGGCGCACACCCGCCGTGGCCGGCATCAACGCGCTTAGCGTGCGGGCAAAAGCCAGGCGGTTGCTGGCCGAGGTGGCGGCGAAGGGAATGCCAGTGGCGAACAAGGCCGTATGAAGCTCCCGTCGGCCAGAAACGCGCAGGCGTTTGTCGTTAAGGTAGGCGCCAATGCCCTTTTCGGCCCAAAACATTTCACCGTTCACGGGGGAGAATATCGCCGCCGCGTTAATTTCGCTGCTGCCGTCGGGCAGGCGTTTTTCCAGCGCGATGGAAATCGCCCAATGCGGAATGCCGTGCAGGAAGTTGGTGGTGCCGTCCAGCGGGTCCACAATCCAACGCCAGGCCCATTTATCGGAGCCCGAGGCACCGCTCTCTTCCATTAAAAACCCATAGCCGGGGCGGGCTTTTTCAAGCTCCTCGCGCAGCGTCTGCTCGGCGCGCATATCCGCCTGGGTCACGAAATCCCCCGGCCCCTTCACGGAAACCTGGAGGTTTTCAACCTCCATGAAGTCGCGCAGCAGGCGCTTCGCCGCCTTGTTGGCGGCGTTGTGCATCACCGTCATATGCGCGGAAAGGCGTGGCATCATGGCGAAAATCCTGAAAACAAGAAATGCCCGCGTGGGGCGGGCAGATGAAAAACGCGCCCGGGCCAAAACGCGGCCCGGGTAGAGTTTATCCTTTGGCGCGCTCTACATAAGAGCCATCTTCGGTGCGCACCACAATCCGCTCGCCGGCCTCGATGAAAGGCGGCACCAGCGTCTTCACGCCGTTGGAAAGCTTGGCGGGCTTGTAGGAGGAAGAAGCGGTTTGCCCCTTCACCACCGGGTCGGCTTCTACCACTTCCAGCGTGGCGTGCGGCGGCAGGGTAATGCCAACCGGGTCGCCTTCCACCAGCGCCACGGAAACCGCCATGTTATCTTGCAAAAACGGCGCGGAATCGCCCAGAATCGCGGCGGGCACCATGAACTGTTCGAAGGTCTCAGGGTCCATCAGCACCAGGTTGTCGCCATCGGTGTAGGAATAGGTGTAATCCCGGTCCTCGGTGGTCAAGCGCTCCACGGTGTCAGCGGTGCGCCAACGTTCGTTGGTTTTGTTGCCGGTCTTCAGGTTACGCATTTCCACCTGAATGAATGCGCCGCCCTTGCCGGGGGTGATGATCTGCTGCTTCAGCACGGTCCAGCGGTTGCCTTCGTGCTCGATAACCTGGCCAGCGCGGATGAGGTTTGCCTGCTGCTTCATAAAATTGCCTTGCGGATTGAATACTGAATGATCGTGAGGCGGGGGCTTACGCCGCCCTGGCGCGGGAGGCAAGGGTTTTGGCCTTCAGGCATCACGGACGCCCCCGCGGGGATGGTAAATGGCCCGTTTACTTTCGTGAAACTCGATTAACCCTCCATTCATGTTGGCGGGGTTACGTTGGGTACAATCTCTGGTCGTGGATGTGCCGCAAAACGGGGCAATTAACAAGGATGATTCCCCGATGAATTCCGAGCTCCAGGAGGTTGCGCGGCGTGTCTCAAAAGCTGGTTGCGCGCCGCTTCTGGCCTTACCCGCCGCCCTTTCCATGAATGCGCCTGCTTTGGCGCAAACCATAATCAACACCAGCCAAACCGGCAGCCTTTCGCTTGATGGCCTGGCCGGGCCGGTTGAAATCGCCCCGGGCGTGAGCATCACCGCCGCCGGAGGAGCGGCCATCAGCGCCAATTTGCCGGCGCAATTCATCAATGCCGGGCAGGTGCAGGATTCGGCGGGCATTGGCATTGCCCTGGGGGGTGGCGGTTCGGTGGCAAATACCGGGCTCATTAACGCTGGCAGCTATGGCGTGCGCGCTTTGGGGCAAGCCGCCACAATCACCAATTCAGGCCAGATCGGCGCGGGGGATGACGGCATCAGCCTCAACCATGGCGGGGTGGTCAATAATTCCGGCTCCATCTTCGGCGTGCATATGGGCGTTTACACCGGCAACGGGCTAGGGGTGGTGCAAAACAGCGGCACCATTTCGGCGCGCACTGGCGATGCCGTTTCGCTCTATTCCGGTGGCAGCCTTACCAATGTGGCCGGCGGGGCATTGCTGGGTGGGTATTCTGGCGTTTATGCGGGTGGCAACGGGTCTTCCATCACCAATGCCGGGCTCATCTCCGGGCCGCTTTTCGGTGTCTACCTCATGGGTGATTCAACCGTCACCAATAGCGGCGTGATCGCCGGTGGCACGGATGGCATAATCGATATTGGCCAGGGTGGTACGGTGGTGAATTCTGGCGTGATCCACGGCGGCCAAATAGGCGTGCAATTCGACAAAGGCGGCAGCCTGAGCAATGCCGGAACCATCACCGGGCTGACGGGTATCGTGGTCAACGCCGGCGCGGTCATCGATAATGCTGGCACCATCACCGCAACCGCGGGGGGTAACGCCATAAGCCTGCGCGGCGGGGCCAGCAGCGTGACGCTAGAAACCGGCAGCGTGATAAACGGTGCCATCGCCGCAAACGGCACCGCCAGCACCATCACCTTCGCCGGGCATGGCAGCCTCTCAGGCGATATCACCGGCTTGCAAATGGGGCAGGTGAATATTCAGCAAAACGCCATATGGACCGTAAGTGGCAACTGGCAAGCCGGGCAGGTGGTGAATGCGGGCACGCTCAGCGCCGGGCTGGTTGGCACGCCGCTCACCATCCAGGGCGACTACACTCAAACCAGCACCGGCACGTTGCGCGTGGTGGTCACACCGCTGGGGATCAGCCATCTGGCCGTCTCCGGCACCGCGCATCTGGCGGGCACGCTGGCTTATGTGCTCTCCCCCGGCACCTACCAGCCGGGCAGCTATAGTTTCCTCACCGCGGCAGGCGGGGTGAGCGGTAATTTCACCACCGTGCAGGTGAACAACGCCATGCAACATAGCCGTTTGTCCTCCGGCGCGGTGACGATCATAGATGCCCAGTCGTCCGTTGCTTCCGCTTCATCGCCCGCATTAGTGCTGGCGGTGACGCAGGCGGCGGTGGTGGCACCGCCCGATGGCGCGGTGTTTGCCGATGCCGGGCAGGTTCTGGTGTTGGCGGGTGCGGCCTCTGGCCAGGCATTGCTGGCGCGGGCGGATGGGCAGAGCGGCGCGCCTTGCACAACACCGGCCCCGGTTGGGCCGCAGGCCGGGCAGGCGGCCATGCTGGTTTCGGCCCTGGCCAACGGGCTGTGCGGCATGGGCGGCTGGGTCCAGGCCACCGGCAGCGATATCTCAACGGATGGCGTTTATGACGCGCGTGGTGGCGGATTTCTGGCAGGGCTGGACCGCCCTGTCGGCGCTGGCCGCCTGGGTCTGGCGGTGGGGTATGACGCGCTGAACTTAAAGGACGAGGCAGGTGGCAAGGCGTCTCTGGGCACTGTGCGGCTTGGCCTATATGGCGGGATGAGCTGGGGGTGCCGCCGCGCTGAGTGCTGAGCTGATGGATGGGCTGGTGAACACCGGCACCACCCGTGCCACCGGGGCAGGCTGGGCTGTGGCCAACGGCCATGGCAATGTGTTCTCTGCCGCCCTGCAGGCCGCATTTCCCATCGCCGTCTGGGGTGGGTCTGTTCGCCCGGCGGCGGGGCTGGAGATTACCCGCTATGCTCTTGGCGGTTTGAACGAGACCGCCGCCGCGCAATCCCTGGCGCTACGAACTGCTGCGACCAACGGCACTTATGTGGCACCCTATCTGCGCCTCACCGCCTCGCGGAACTTCATTACTCCCGGCGGGCTGTCGATCAGCCCAAGTGCAGCGCTTGGGCTGACCGTGAACGCGGTTAACCCCGGTGGCTCGGTGACAATGACCGCGCAGGACGGCACTGCCTTCAGCGCCGCGCCACCGCATCTTGCGCCGGTGGCGGGCGAAGCAGGGCTGGGGCTCGTCATCGGGCGGAGCGATTGGCAGCTTTCCGTTCGCTACGCCGCCACGCTGGCGAGCAACTGGCACGCGCAGAGTCTGCAAGGCGGGTTGCTGATGTGGTTCTGATAAATTTTAATTATTAATTAATCGATTGATTAGAGTACTCAGACCTCAGGCTCACGGCTTTTATGCGTGAGCCTGAGGTCTGAGCGGCGTGTCAACCGCGTTGATCAACCGGTGTGTAATCACGCTGCACCGCGCCGGTGTAAATCTGCCGGGGCCGACCAATGCGGTTTGTGGGGTCCTCGATCATTTCCTTCCATTGGCTGATCCAGCCCACGGTGCGCGCCAATGCGAAGATGGGCGTGAACATGGTGGTGGGGAAGCCCATGGCGCTCAAGATAATGCCTGAATAGAAATCCACGTTCGGATAGAGCTTGCGGGAGACGAAATAATCATCTTCCAGAGCGATTTTTTCCAGCTCCATCGCCAAATCCAGCGTGGGAGAATCCTTGATGCCAAGTTCGTTCAGCACCTCATAGCATGTGCGTTGCAAAATCTTCGCGCGCGGGTCGTAGTTTTTATACACGCGGTGGCCAAAACCCATCAGCTTTACATTTGAGTCCTTATCTTTCACCTGATTGATGAAAGCCGGAATGTTGTCCTTATGGCCAATTTCGCCCAGCATTTTCAGCACGGCCTCATTGGCGCCGCCATGGGCCGGGCCCCAGAGCGAGGCGATGCCCGCCGCGATGCAGGCGAAGGGGTTGGCGCCGGTTGAACCGGAAAGCCGCACGGTGGAGGTGGAGGCGTTCTGCTCATGATCCGCATGAAGAATGAAAATGCGTTCCATCGCCCTGGTTAGCACCGGGTTTGGTTTATACGCCTCGGCCGGAACCGCGTGGAACATGTAAAGGAAGTTTTCCGCGTAGGAAAGGTCGTTGCGTGGATACATGAAGGGCTGGCCGGCATTGTATTTATAGGCCCAGGCGGTGATCGTCGGCATCTTCGCGATCAGGCGGTAGGCGGAAATCTCACGCTGGCGTTCGTCGTGAATGTCGATGCTATCGGGATAGAAGGCGGACATGGCACCGACAACAGAGCAGAGCATCGCCATTGGGTGGGCATCGCGGCGGAAACCATCCCAGAACCGGCGAATCTGTTCGTGCAGCATGGTGTGGCGGGTGATGCCGTTGGTGAAGGTTTTCAGCTCGTCTTGGTTCGGCAACTCCCCATTCAGCAGCAGATAGGCAACCTCCAGGAAGGAGGAGTGTTCGGCCAACTGGTCGATCGGGTAGCCGCGATGCAGCAGCACGCCTTCATCGCCATCAATATAAGTGATCGAGCTTTCGCAGGAGGCTGTGGCACCATAGCTCGGGTCGAAAGTGAAAATGCCAAGCTCGCCCTGCAGCTTGCGGACATCCAGGCATTCCGGGCCAATAGAACCACTTAGCACTGGCAGCGTTGCGGTTTTGCCGTTGAAGCTGAGCGTCGCCGTGCCGGCTTGTTTGCTGGTTGCGGTTTTGGCCATGTTCTTCACCTTCTTGTTGTGACGCAGCGAAAGGGGGCTGAAACAGCCACCCTGGTGGGCCGGAGCGGCCGCAGGATTATTTAATCCACGCGCCGCTGTAAAGCCAGCCTGCCGCGCCGCAACATAAAGGCGGAAGGGGCCTCAGACCTCGAAAGTGAGATTTTCCGGCCATTCAGGTTTGGTCATGGCGCGCGGCATGTGGATGCCGCATTCCACCTTTGCCTGACCGGCCCAGCGGCCGGAGCGTTTATCCTGCCCCGGCAACGGCTTTACCGTGCAGGTGGCGCAGCCGATGGAGGTGTAGCCCTGCGCCTCAAGCGGGTGATGTGGCAAGCCATGCGCCGGAAAATAGGCTTCCAGCATTTCATCGTCCCAAAAGGCCAGGGGGTTGATGGTGATGCGCCCATCGGCCCCGGTTTCCTGCAACTGCAAATTCGCCCGCGTGGCAGATTGCCCGCGCTTGCGCCCGGTGATCCAGGCCTCGAAACCTTCCAGCGCATCGTCCAGCGGGTTGGTCTTGCGGATGGCGCAGCATAAATCGGGGTCTTTTTCCCATAGCCGCCCGTCCGGATCATACGCCGCGAGCTGTTTGCCGGATGGGCGGATGGAGCGTACGCCGGTGAGGCCGAGCTTTTCGATCAGCTCATCCCGATAAGCCAGGGTTTCCGGGAACAGCTTGCCGGTATCAAGAAAAACGATCGGCAGGGATTTGTCGATCTCTGCCACCATGTGCAGCAACACGGCAGATTCGGCGCCAAAAGAGGAAACAAGGGCGATTTTACCCGGAAATTGCCGGGTTATGGCATCGCGTAGAGCCGACAGGGCATCGGTTGAAAAATTCAGGCTATCTAGCATGGTGTTTGTTCCATGGCCGGTTGCAACGGGAGATGCTGCAAGCAGGGGTGGGATGCGGGTCAATTTGGTTTTTTCGGGCAGGAAAGCCAACAGCCTTCCTCAACGATCGCGTTAATACGCTGTGCAGCCTCCGCCATCGGCATTCGCTCCGCCCGCCAGCTTTGGCGTAATGCGGCGATTTCCTTCACCCGCGCGGCCCAGCTTTCAGGAAAGCAGGCTTCCAACCGCTTGCGGATGGCGCCCGCGAGGCCAGGAGCCTGGCCATTGGTGGAGATTGTGAGCAGCAAATCCCCCCGGCGGATTTCAGCCACGGAGTTAAAATCACAAAATTCCGGCACATCCTCCACATTCACCAGCACATTCGCCGCGCGCGCGGCTTCAGCCAAGGGGCGGTAGGCGGTTTCATCCAACCCGACAATCCAGAGCAGGCTGAATTGGCTGATTTCGCCAGGCTCCGGCAGGCGGGGCAGGGAAGTGGGCCCAGCCTCATGAGCCAAGTCTTGGTCCGTGGTGAATATTTGCAAATTATCCCCCGCCCCGGCGGCGCGCAAACCGCGCAGGCGGCGCAACGCCTGCGGGCCGGTTCCAGCCAGGCCCAGCCGCAACCGGGAAGGATCAACTGCCAAAGGGATCATGAGTGAGTAGAAAAGGATTTTTTGTTATTTTACAATGCAGCCCGAAAAATAATACAATTTTGCTAATTCGCCCGCGGCAAACAAAAATATTTTTTAGAACAGCAGGGTTCAGGGCAACGCTAAACCACAAGTTTCGGGGCTGTTTGTTTGGGCCGCATCGCCGTTTGGATGGTGGGCGGCGGCTCTGCGGTTTCTTGCGGTTCGAGAGGCGTCAGCGTGAGGCAGAAAACCGTGCCGCGGGGGTCTGTTTTTTCCAGCACCAAATCGCCGCCATGGGCGCGGGCAAGGTCGCGCGCAATGGCAAGGCCAAGCCCGGTGCCGCCGCTGCGGGCGGACCCTGCGAAGGGTTTGAACAGATTGGCCTTCGCCCGCTCGGGCAGGCCCGGCCCGTTGTCTGCTACGAGCAGCCTTACCTGGCCATCGCGGGTTTGTGTACTTAACCTGATTGTGGTGGCGCCGGCCTCGCCAGCATTGCGGATAAGATTGGCGAAAACCCGAAAGAAATGGTCGCGATCCAGTTTCATCTCGATGCCTTCCGGCACAGAGTTCTCAAGTGTCCAGGCCGCACCGTTCGGTGCCAGCGTTTCGGCCACCTCGTCGATGAGCGCGCGAAGTTGAAGGGGCGTGCGTTTGACCGACATCCGGCCTTCCTTGGCGAATTCCACCGTGCTGGAAACCATCTCTGCTGCCCGTTCAACCGCGGGAATAAGCGCACGGGCGGCGCGTTTTACCATCGGGTCTTCCACATCGTGCAACCGGTCGGCGACCAGCAGCGCGGAGGAAAGGATGTTGCGCAGATCATGTGCGATTTTGGCAACGGCGGTGCCGACCGCCGCCAGCCGCGCGTTGCGCCAGAGTGCGGCGCGCAATTCTGCCTGCATATCCTTCAGTTCCCGCGCGGCAACGGAGATATCATCCTTTGGGCGGCCCGCCAGCCAGTCCAGCGCACTGGTATCGGCTTCTTCTGGCGCTTCGCGGAAGCGGGCGATTGAGGTTGTGAGGATTTCCATAGGCCGCACCAGCAGCCAGTTGAGCACCGCGTAAACCAGCAGGCCAGACAGCAGCGAGACAATGATGATAAGGCTAAGCGCGCGCTGCGCATATGTGTACAGGCGGGCGGTCAAAGGTGCGGTATCGACATCAACGATCATGATGCCGCCAGGAACGACCGCTGACGGAAACGCAATGGACTCCTCAGGCGGGGCAAAACCCGCGATCCGCCGGCAGATCATCAGGCTGCTATAGCCGATGCGCTCATTGCCGGGCACGACCAGAGGGAGGTTGCTGTGCTGGTAGCCTTGAATCTGCCAGGTTTTGGTGCCGCTGTGGCGGGAGAGCAAACGTAGCTGCTGAACCCCGGCGAGGCGCAGCAAGGCATCGGCATCGGCACCAGAATTGGTTTGCAGAGCAAAGGCCGCGATATCGGCGCGGCTCTTGACGTCGTTCATCCAATAAAGCCGTTGCCTGCCAAGAACGGGGATGATCGCCAGAATCTCGATGATCAGGATCGAGAAAACCGTGCACCACAGCAACTTGCTGGGGAGTGATGTGGGCTGTGGTTTAAGGCGGGCAAGCCAGCTCATGCCGTTTGCAACGCGGTTGCGGCGGCTTTGCGTCCGGCGGCGAAAAGCTGCTCGATGAAAGCCCGGTCGGTGTTTAATTTGGAGGATAATGGGTGCCGGGCAAGAGCCTCGTCGGCGCAGATATCCAGCAGCTTCACCTGCCTGGGGAGCATGGAAAGTTCGGCCGAAAGCGGTGCCTGGAAGGCGATTTCATGCAGGCGGTGGACGATATCCGCCGTTGAGCTTGGCACCCCCCGGCGCTGGCGCGGCTGGGCGCGGATGAGGATC
Organism: Pseudomonadota bacterium; assembly: GCA_021808055.1. The sequence continues at coordinate 33,142 of JAKBCH010000015.1, forward strand.
AGCCGGTCCGGCAGGGGGCTGAGCACGGGTGCCAGAGGCGGGTTGCAGCTATATCCGCCATCCCAATAAGATCGGCCTTTTATCAGTACGGTGGGGAACATCATCGGGATGCAAGCTGAGGCGAGCAGCTCCAAAACGCCGATTTGTTCGTTCGTGAACACCACGGCCTCGCCGCTTTCAACATCCGTAGCGCCCACGTAAAGCCGCGCCGCGCCGGGTTTTTGCAGGGTTTTCACGTCCAGCACTTCATGCAGCAGCTGCTCCAGCGGGTTTTGCCCCAGCGGGTTGAGCTGCCCGGGGGCGAACAGCCTGAGTGCCTGGGTCAGCCCTGTCCAGGCGAAATCCTGGCTCAGCGCCTTGGTTGTGCCCCACATCCAGTCAAGCGGCGTGGCCGGGATGTTGCCGAAGAGATTACCTTCCATCACCTTGGCCCAGAACGCGGAAACCGCTGCGCGTGCGCCGTGCACGCCGCCATTCACCATGCCTTGCACCGCCATGGCGGCGATCATGGCGCCAGAGGACACGCCGGTTATGGCGTCGAAGGTGATACCTGCCTCCAGCAGCTGGTCTAGCGCCCCCCAGGTGAACGCGCCATGCGCCCCGCCGCCTTGCAGGGCGATAACTGTTCGGGCGCGGGGTGGAGAAGCATTTTGCATGGGACCAAGTGTTTTGTGGGCTAAATGTCCGAGTCCGCGCAACCGTTCTGTGTTCAGCCAAGCGGCGGAAAGCCCAACCCCACGGCGATGCGGTTCCAGGCATTGATGGTGGCGATGGCGACGCAAAGCTGGGCGAACGCTTCGGGGGTGAGGGCTTGCTCAGCTTCCGCCCGTTCGGCCTCGGTGAGGTGCGCATAAGGCAGGGCGGTGAGGCGCTCCGCCCAGGCCAGGGCGGCGCGTTCGCGGGGTGAAAAGACCCCCGAATCGCGCCATGCCGCCAAAAGGTCCAGTTTCGCCTGTTCCACCCCCAGCTTGCGGGCCGCGCTTAAATGAAATTGTACGCAGAAGGCGCAGCCATTTATCTGTGAGGCGCGGATTTTGATGAGTTCTGTGAGGGGCTCGTCCAGCCCGGCGGTTTTCATGGCAGCGGTAAGCCCCCGCAAGCTGGTTGTTAGCGTTGGATAAAGTTCTGAAAATTCGTGAAAATTCATGTCTGGCTCCTGATCTGGGGGGATTACAGCGCCGGCTGCGATTGACGGGCAAGGGTGCCCACGACTATACCCCGCCAACACGCCTCACCGGGGACGGTCCGGCGATTGGTTTTGTTTGTTTTTTGCTGGAGTAGAACGCCGTGAAACGGACCTATCAACCTTCCAAGCTCGTCCGCAAGCGTCGGCACGGTTTCCGCGCCCGCATGGCGACGGTCGGTGGCCGCAAGGTGATCGCCAGCCGCCGCGCCAAGGGCCGCGCCAAGCTCTCCGCCTGATCGCGCGCCCGGCGCGCTGCCCACGCTGATGGCCAAGCCCCAAACCCCGCCCGCACGGTTAACCCGGCGTGCTGAGTTTTTGCGCCTGGCTTCAGGTGGCAAAAAAATCGCCAGGCATGGTTTTGTGCTTCAGGCCGCCAAAGATGGTCAGGCTGAGGTTCTGCGCGTGGGCTACACGGCCACCAAAAAAATCGGCAACGCCGTCATTCGCAACCGCGCCAAACGCAGGTTGCGGGAGGCGGCGAGGTTGCTTCTGGCCGGACGCATCCTGCCGGGGGTTGAGTTGGTGCTGATCGCGCGGCGCGAGACCGGGGAGATGGAATTTTCCCGGCTTACGCAAAACCTGAGCAAGGCGCTGGACGAGGTTCTCGCATGAGCCCCGCCGCTCTCATGCTCTCCGGCGCGGTTCGGGTTTATGAACTTACTTTGCGCCCCGTTATAGGGGCCAATTGCCGTTACTACCCTTCTTGCAGCGCCTATGCGCGAGAAGCCTTGGCCTGCCATGGCGCGGCGCGGGGCAGCCTGCTCGCGGCGCAGCGTATTCTGCGTTGCCACCCTTTTCATGCCGGCGGATACGACCCGGTCCCCCTTCCCAAGGATAGCTGAACCTGATGGACTCGAAGCGCCTCATCCTCGCCCTTGCCATATCCTTCGGCATTCTGGCGGTGTTCACCGTCGTGCAGCAGAGGTTTTTCCCTGCGCCGAACCCGCCGCAGACCATGCAGCAGGCCAAACAAGCCGCGGGCACCACACAGGCCGCGATTGCGGCTGGTGCGCCAGGCACGGCGCAGGCAGCACCCGCCAATGGCCCGCGTTTGGCGGTTGACGCGCCAATGCTGAAAGGCAGCATCGGCCTGACCGGCGCGATGTTTGATGACGTGGTGCTGAAGGATTACCACGAGACCATCGCCAAGACCTCGCCGCTGGTGCAGATTGAGGGTCGGCGTGGCAGCGCCACCCCGTCTTATGCCCAGTTTGGCTGGACGGCAGCTTCCGGCGTAAAAGTGCCGGATGACAATACCGTATGGACCCCGAGCGCCCAGGAGCTGACGCCGGATAGCCCTGTCACTCTCTCCTGGGATAACGGCCAGGGGCAGGTTTTCCAGCTGGTTTTGAAAATCGACGATAAGTTCATGTTCACCGTGACGCAGAACGTGGTGAACCATGGCGCTTCGCCGGTTACGGTATTTCCTTGGTCGCGCGTGGTGCGCGATTATAAGCCCAAGGAGCAGTCGAGCTGGGTGCTGTTT
>JAKBCH010000072.1 GCA_021808055.1 Pseudomonadota bacterium
CCATGTCGATCACTCCTGGGTCCCCCGACCAAAGCCAGGGAGAGGTCAAAACATGGGTCAGTTCTCAGTGAAAATTCCAGCTCCAGAGGGTCAATTCTCAATGGAACTCAACACTGATTTGTTTACAAGTTCGGTCAAAGTGGTTGCGGGGGCCAGATTTGAACTGACGACCTTCAGGTTATGAGACGGATTGGCATTAAATTTAGTCAAGTATATTCTTCTATCTTTCAGAACAGCATGTACACTACCCTAAATATTACACTTAAAAATCCGCGCTCGTTTCGATTTTCGGCTCGAAATGTCCTAATTGGCCAACATAAACACAACGCCCGCACCGTTTCACGCGAGGCATATCCAACTACCCATCGGCCTCCCAAAACCTTGGGTGGACTGAAGGATGTCTCTTCGCAAACTGCGGACATATCTGGCTCTCGTTTACTCCCGCTCCTTCAGCATTCATTCACCCGAAAAACCCCTCCCGTCCCTGCATCGCGGACCAGATCAACGCGAACACCATCCCAGTGATAATCAAGATGGCGTCCTTGCACAGGCGGCGTGGCTAGGTCCGGGTAAAACAGCCCTACACAAACACCGTCAAGATCACGCCTGCTGGGGTAGACCAACCCGTCAGACCCGCTGCCCCGCAACGCCGCCGCACATTGTTGCGCCATCGCGTAATCATCCGGATCCAACGCGGGCAGGAAGGCATCAATTCCACCCTGCAGGTCGTGAAGTGAGGCCCGAATATCAAGCACAAGCTCCCGGAACTGCGATGTCCAGCCGGGCGGCTCATCGGTCCGCGCCATGAAACGGGCATGATGGTGAACGGCCTCAAGCACGGCCGTCTCAAACGCGCGCGCAGCATAAAGCACGCCATAGGCACCAGCACTGAACCGGCTCGGCCGTTCTGGACTGACATGCGTGAAGGGGGCCATGAGGTAGCTTGCCCCCGGCCCGGAAACGCGCCGCGCCACCGGCACCAGATCAAGTGCGCCGATCGTTTCCATGAGGCGCGGATTGGTCTTCTGCTCGGCGGCAATCAGCAAGGGCCAGTCTTCCGGGTCGACAATATCCTCAAACAAATCAACTGGCGGATACAAGGCGCGGATAATCCGCCTGGCACCAACCCAATGAACCGGCGAGATGGGTAGAATCGACGGATCGATCACCAGCCGCCACGCTCCGCATCCAGATAATGCCGCACACGCATGAGGTCGGTTAATTCACCATGGAGCATGACATCCAAAGCCGAGCTACCGCCAAAGCCCGTATTCGGGGCTTTGATCCAGGCATAGCCGCGCACCGGCTCCTTGAAAATGATCCGCAAGGCTTTGTGGATCCCCATGAGGTTGGAGAGCCTGGCCTTGCCGTCACGGCCAATCCGGCCAATTTCGCCAGCTTTCCAGCGGGCAAAGGTACGGCGCGGCAAGTCGAGAATGATCGCGGCCTGGTCGTCTGTCACCCCCCATAGGCGAAAAAGGTTCAAGGCCGCACGGAACATGGCGCCTGCCTCTTCATCGGTGATCGGGTCAGGTGAAAAGGGCTTCGGCGCAACGGTGATCTGGCTAAGCACAGACATGGGCAACTCCTGTCATGTGGCTATATATACGCAATGTATCGCCATATGGCAATAACTTCTCTTCTCCGGCGGCACTTACCGAAATTGATCCTCAGAATTATGCGCCCCTGGGCCGGAGACCGGGCCTTACGCCACTAGGCCCAAGAACAAGCTCTTGCGGCCATGCTCACGCTGGGCTGAAAGATGGCCCGTCCCGGGGGCAAAAGCCCATCTCCCATGGTGAACCGCCCGGCTTGAGACTATGCGCACCTCTGCGCACTCGCATCATACCCTTCAACTGGCCGCCGCCCAGCGCCACGGGTTGACCATCCTGCCCCACAATCTGCAGCATTCCGAGCCGATGGGTGTGCCGCGATGTGCTACGACAAACTGCCTTGTATCCGTGCCGGGTTGATCTGACTACGAACCTCCAGGTTGCAATGAATGCTCACTAAAAGGTGGAGCGAACAAGCTTTCTCTGCACCTCAGTGTTATTGCCCCAACAGGGTTTCATGCTAGCTTCGGCAGGCATGCTGGAGCTGTCGTATGAACGAAACGCCATCCACCACACCGCTTGATCTCTCAGCTTTTGATGTTGCCTTGCCAGCCGCACAGGTGCTGGCACCCGCAATTCAGCCCGAACCCCAAGCATCGCTGCCCCTGCCGGTGGAGCTTGCACCGCAACCCAAACCAGAGCGTCTGGTCGAGGTGGCCAATCTGCCGCCGGAGGAGCTTGCCGCCGCGCAGGCCGAGGCTCAAAAAATCGATTTTTCCGATACGAACTCTCTGCTCACCCATGGCGAGGGTGTGCTCGCGGGCATCGCGGCGGCATCGCGGCAATTGCTTTCGGGCGTGCGGCTGGGCGACGCCGGAGAGGCGGGGCAGATCGCCGCCGCGGTGCTCGATGGCATCAAAATCCTGCGCATCTCAGACCTCCAGGAGGAGGCGGCTTCGGGCAGGAAGCCGCAAGGCATGATGGGTAGGCTGCTCGGCGGCATTACCCAGGCGAAAACCGCCTTTCAAGGTTTCACAGAGAGCCGCAAGCAATTCCTTGCTCTCATGGACCAGGAACAGGCCAAGGCGCGCAAAACCAAGGCGGACCTTGGCGTATCCATTCAATTGCTGGACCAGCAGGCGCTCGCCATCCGTCAGGCGCTGCATGGCCTAAAAATCTCCATCGCCGCCGGGCAACTCGCCCTGGATCGCGCGGAGGATGAGCTGGAGCAAAAGCGCCTCGCGGCAATCGCCAGCGGCGATCCGGCCGACGCCGCCGAGGTCCAGGCTTTTCGTGGCGCCATCGCCAATTTCCGCGGCAAAGTGGGGGATATGCGCGAGGCTCTCGTCGGCTCGGCGATGCTCATCCCCATCATTCAGCAGAACCGCGCCGCCGCCGAGACGCGGCTGATGAAAATTTCCAATGGCATGCTGGTGGTCATCCCGCGCTTGATGGCGGTGGCCAGCCAGGCGGTGGTGCAGGTGGAAATCCGCAACGCGGCTGACTCTGCTGCCAAGCTGGACGAAGCCAACCGGCAGATTTCTCTTCTTGCCGCCAAAGGCGCGCATGAAGCAGCCACAACGGCGGCACACAGCCTGGGCGGTGACCAGCGTAATTTGGATGTGCTCGCCCAGGTGGCGGATGAAACCATCCGCACCATGAACGAAGTTATCGATATTGAGCGCGAAGCGGCGGCCCAGGATGTAATCCGCGAACAAAAACTTGCCGAAATTCGCAACAAGCTCGTTACTGGCATGCAGGGCGTTAACGCGCGGACCTTAGAAAAATGAGCGAGTTTGATTTTGACATGCAGGCCGCGTGGCTACGGCGTTTTTCCAGCGATGCCGCAAGCAATCTCGGCGCTTTCGCGCTCCGACTAAAGGAAGCGTTGCCCGATTTTGTCACGGTGCACGAACAAAAAGGACTATTCTCGAAATCAGGCAAAGTTACCGGCGTCACCATCGAGCTGGGGGAAAGCCGCTACAAACTGGAAATAACTCAGGGCCGCTTGGCTGCCAGCGTCGCCATGGTCGTGCGCGGCATCACGCTGAATACCAAAACCCTTAGCGCGCCAGAATGGTTTGCCAAGCTGGCGGAGGAGACCCAAAAAGCCTCAGCGCTGGCGCAAGGGTTAAGCACTTCACTGCAACAATTCATGGCGGGCTGATGAACATTTTTGACCGGTTTAAGGGCCCGACCCAAGAGCAGAAAGCGGCGGCAGAGGCGGCGGCGCATCGGCAAATGGATATTATGATGAGCCTGCGTGGCGGGCGCATCCCCCTTGGCGCTCTGGAGCGTTTGCAAGGGGCAGCCGCCGGCACCAAACCGTGGATGGCAACGCTTACGCCGGCAGAGCTCCGTATCGCGCGCTCACACGGATTAAAACCGATCGCCGCTATCTCCGCTACATGCTGGTTGCATTATGGCTATTCCTGGACACGCGGCCATGCCGAAGGCTGGGGGCAAGCCCTCAATCGTCTGGCGCAAGAGGCAAAAGCCTGTGGCGCCAATGCGGTGCTGGACGTTAAAATGCGTACAATCCGCTTGCCGCTCGGCGAAAGCATGGACTTTACACTCATCGGCACGGCGGTAAAAATTGACGGCCTGCCTCCTTCGCCCGACCCCATAATCGCCACCGTGCCAGCCCTGGAGTTCGTAAAATTGCTGGAGGCCGATGTGGTGCCAACCGGTATTGCCATCGGCGCGCATTATGAATGGATGCGTGACTGGAACGGCTATGCGACCAACCCCAGCGTCTGGTTCAATGCCGAAGCACGGCAGCTCTCCGATTTATGGGAAGATGTGCGCCGGACCGCGCACCAGGATTTGCGCCAGAATGCGCGCGCTCAAGGCAACGGCGTGCTGGCGCACCTCAACTTTTCCCAGATGTTTGAGGTTGAACGTGAAATTGGTGAGCGCAAAATCAAAGAATATCTGGCGCGGCACATCGTTGTCGCCACCACTGTCGATGCGCGCCGCGGCACGCCGCTTCCGCACGAGATCAAGATGGTCGTGGATATGCGCGATCCGACACCGCTCACAGGTACGCCCCCACATCATCAGTCCTACAACACCAATGAGGAAAGCGGAGCCATCTAATGACCAATGATTTGCCCCTGCATGCGCAGGAACGTTTGAAGGGCCTGCGCTCCTCGGCGCATTCCACCGGTGTTTTTACATCTGATTTTTCGGTTAATGAATTCCTGCTGGTGCGCAAAGCTGGGTTTGAGCCGATTGGCCTCTGCGTTGGCTCCTGCGTTTATCACGTGGGCGTGCAATACGGTTCGTGGAGCAAGAACCAGGAAATGGATGTTCTGTCCAAAGCCATGTATCATGCACGCGAACTGGCCATGACGCGGATGCGTGCGGAAGCCTCCGCCATGGGCGCTGATGGCATTGTCGGCGTGAAACTCACCATAAAGCGCCTGGAATGGGACGAGCATCTGCTGGAATTCATCGCCATCGGCACTGGCGTTGTCCATGCCGAAGGCCATAAGGGGTTTCGCGCACATGATGGTGGGCCGTTCACCTCGGACCTTTCGGGCCAGGATTTCTGGTCTCTGCTGCATTCCGGCTACCGCCCGGTGGAAATGGTGATGGGCTCCTGCGTGTACCACGTCGCACATCGTGGCGCGCTGGCCGGGCTTGGGAGCGTGGGTCGCAATGTTGAGCTGGAGAATTTTACAGCCGCCTTATACGAGGCCAGAGAAATCGCCGTTGAACGCATGCAGTTTGAGGCGGCTTCGGCAAAGGCCGAGGGCGTTGTTGGGGTGGACATCCATGAGGGCAGCCATGGCTGGCAAACGCATGTGATTGAGTTTTTTGCGATCGGTACAGCAGTACTCCCGATCGATCAGGAAATCGCTCCGGAGAAGATTTCAGACCCAATCATGGTTCTTTCAGTCAATGACTGAGTCAAGCCAAATTTTGGTTTTATAACGAAATTAAAAGGATGATTGGTACCGTATGCTCAAGAGCCACTTTTTGTAAGAGCAAAGGTTTGGGTAAGACCTGGTATGTCCCCATCAGCGCCATTTAGCCGAGAAAGGCATCCCAGTCCGTGAAGTCGTGAAGAATCCAAGAGGCCAAGATGTTGTTGGCCCAAACAACAAGCTAGAGCGTGTTGCGTGCGCCAATGCAAACGGAATACCCTCTAAATAACAGTCGGCACCGGCACCATATCGGTGCCGTATCGCAGGCGGCGAGTTATACCCCTCCAATAGCCAGTTGGCGTGTCTTCAAATTCTGGAGAAGGCGTTTCGCCAGATGATCATCAGCGAGCGAAACGTGAGAACAGGTTCGGATTATCCTTGCAGCGCAGACCACATTTCGCGGTCACGCTCGGCGGTCCAGATGCGCGGCGTCTCGATCCCCAGCGCTTCATCGTAGGCGCGTGCGACATTGAACGGCAGGCAATGCTCGTAAATGGCATATTTGCCGAACCGCGAATCACAGGCCGCCCGGCAGGCAGCCATGGCGTCCTTCAGCGTGCCGCCACGCGCGGCCATTTCTGCCACGGCGTTATAGGTGGAGGTTACGAAGTCCTTGGTGGCGTCAAGCGCCGCTTTCACCATATCCTGTCCCACCAGCGCGTCGCCGCGGCCAGGTGCGATGGATTTGGGCGCGTAGCGGGCAATGGCGTCCAGCGTGGCGGGCCAGTCATTGTAATGCGCATCGCCGCAATAGCAGGCGGAATGATATTCCACGATGTCACCTGTGAACATCACGCTCGCATCCGGTACCCAGGCAACGATATCGCCCGCCGTGTGGGCGCGGCCGAGTTGCAGCAACTCCACGCGGCGCTTGCCAAGATAGACCGTCATCTTGCCGTTGAAGGTCAGGCTCGGCCAGGTCAGCCCCGGCACGCTCTCAGCGGCCTGGAACAAACGTGGGAACCGGCCAAGCTCCGAGGCCCAATCCTCCTTGCCGCGCTCCTGGATCATGCCGCGGCATTTTTCGGAGGCGACGATTTCCGACGCGCCATAGGCGGACGCACCCAGCACGCGTACGGCATGATAGTGCGAGAGCACGACATATTTAATCGGCTTGTCTGTCACGGTGCGGATCTTTTCAATCACGCGCCGCGCCATGGCGGAGGTGGCCTGGGCGTCTATGATCATCACGCTGTCATCACCGATGATCACACCTGTGTTCGGATCTCCCTCGGCGGTGTAGGCATAGAGATTCGGCCCAACTTCTGTAAAAGAGACCTTTTTCTCGGTCATATCGCCCGTGGAGGCAAAGGCGGGTGTCGACATGGCAGATTATCCTTCTTCAAAATCGGGTTGGTTTTCGGGCGCGGCGGCGATGAAGGCCGGCAGCGCCCGCGCGGCTTCGCCAACCGCGCTTCGATGGCGCTAAAGCCCACCGCCATCCAATGCCGGTTCCAGGCGGCGCGGCCAGCCGCGGTTTCCTGGTAGTCGGTGCTCAGCTTCTCCAGCACGCGCAGATTGCCAACAGGATGAATATCGCAGGCGATGATACAGGCGATCTCCCGGGCATACGCGCGCGCGGCCAGATTGCCCGGCAGCAATGCCGGGGTCGGATGCGCCTCTTCGAGATATTGGATGATGGCCAAAGACTGTCCCAGCGCCACCCCATCCTCGCTGAACCAAGGCACCAGCCCCAGCGGATTCAAAGCGCGGTACGCTTCGCCGTGCTGCTCGCCCTTACGCAGATGCACCGACACCTGCGCGGCGCTCAGCCCTTTCAGGTTGAGCGCGATCCGCACCCGGTAGGCGGCGCTCACAGCAACCTCATCTAGAGGCATTATCTATACATGTTAATCGTTCTGCGCCGCCAGAGCCCGCGCTAAACACGGGCAGTACTATTCTGATAGGAGAAAGAGGTCCGAGCCAAGTTGCTCCAGCCGGGCAACTCATATTCCAGCGTCCTTGGCTACCTCCAGCGAAGCCACGATATCGCCGATCGACCGGAACAGCATGAGCGCATTGTCTTTCGAGGGCATAAACCCCCGGCGGCTCCAGAATGCGGCGGCTTTGTCATCGATGGCGTTGACCATCAGCGCCCGCCCGCCGATCAGCGCGGCTCCATTCACGCTGCGAGCCAACGCGTGGTTGAGCAACCCAATGCCAATCCCTTGCCCCGCCCAGGCTGTGTCTGTGGCAAGCTGGCCGAGCAGAATGCACGGCATTGGAGTCGGCAGCTGGCCGGTGCGGATGGCGCGTGGCAGGGTGACTGGAACAACGGCGGTGGGGGCCAGGCCGTAATAGCCCACCACTCGGCCCGCCACATGGACCACCATGACCACGGAGAAACCTTTTTGCTGATTGGCCAGCGCCCGCGTCTTCAGCCAATGGTCGAGCGAAGGCTTGCCGCAGGAGAACTGGGACACGTCATGCCCGGCATGCAGAAGCTCCGGCGCCGAGAGCAACACCTCGGGCATCAACGCTTCGTGGTATCTTTTTCCCACGGCGCCTTGCGGCGCAGAGAGGCCACCATTTCCGGCACGGGCGCCGCAGGGGCGGAGACGGCTTGAACGAACGCCTCAAACCCTTCCGGGCTCATACGCACCAGCGTGCTTTCCATCAGCACTTCCTCAGCCGCCCGCAC